>JAEYQZ010000226.1 GCA_023409695.1 Methanobacteriota archaeon
TAAGGGCCTGTAACTTTCATTAAGTATTTTACTTTTAACATGAGATGCTTCTTCCTTAACTACTGGCCTTTCATCGTCATTAAGATACAGGTTTAATTTGATCATTCCTTCAGGTTTTACAGGGCCCACCACAATATCTGATCTTCGATCCATTCCTGTAAACCGCAAGTGAGTTGCTTCATTTTCATTTACAGGTTTACCTTCATCATTTTCATATTCAACATCATGTCCCGTATATGTTGAAGGAATACGAACTTCTGAAGCAGGTATATCTTCAGGTACGTTTATATCTTCAGGTATTGGAATCATTTCTACTCTTGGCAATTTTTTCCATCCTTCCCCTGGCAAATTATCACCTCCACTACTAATTCACCGAAACTGCCTTTCATTTAGTTTATGGATTAACTCATCCTTATTTTTAACTTCAAATGTGTACGTACGTCCATAAAAGGGCTCAGCGAATTTTTTAGACTCTTCAGACATTTTCATTACATGTTTCAAGGGAGATTTTTCCATAGTGCCTTCAGGATATACAATATTGTTTTCAAACCATTTTGCATCTTCTTCATTTTTAAATTCAACTATTATGGCTATTTTCTGGTCGATTAGTTTGCATTCACCACAATTATCCTGAAAGGCACTTTTTATTTCCTCAAACTGTTTTGTCATAATGATCTTTTATTATTATATATAACTTTATTAATACTTTTGAGTCAAACATATAATCTCTAGAGCATAAAAATTAAGATCAATGAACAGTGCTATAAAAAAGGAACTTTCAACTTATTTTGAAATTATGCTCAATCAAAGAGCATCAAGAGTTAAAGTATCTTCAAGGATAGAAGCAGGAGAAAGCGATAATATTAACGCTCTTTGGCGAGAACATGAACATATCCGAAGCGAATTTAAAGAGATATTCAATAAAAAATCCTTTGACTTTAAAAAACCAGATTTTTCTTATCTTGATCTAAAAATAAAAATTGCAGAAAAAATATTTGAAAACTGTTATTTTTGTGAAAGGAAGTGCCATATTAACAGAACTACAGAAAAAGGATTTTGCAACGTGAAGAATCCAAAAATAGCGTCTGAATTTATGCACATGGGCGAAGAAGCTCTTCTTATACCAAGCCATACTATTTTTTTTACAGGCTGTAATTTTGAATGCATTTACTGTCAAAATTTTGATATAAGTCAATTTCCAGGAGCAGGAATAGAAATAAGTGAAGCACACCTCGCAAAAATAATTGATAAGCGGAGAAAACAAGGTTCAAGGAATGTAAACTTCGTTGGAGGAGATCCGACTCCAAATTTGCTTTATATTTTAAAGACAATGAAACTGTGTAATGAAAACATTCCCTTGATCTGGAACAGCAATTTTTACATGAGCGAAGATGCTATGAAACTTCTTGATGGTTTTGTTGACTTATTTTTAAGTGATTTTAAATATGGACCAGAAGGATGCGCAAAAAAGCTTTCTAAAGCGCCTAATTATTGGAATACTGTAACAAGGAATCATAAAATGGCCAAAAAATCTGGAGATATGATCATAAGACATCTTGTACTTCCAGACCATATCGAATGCTGTTCAAAACCTATTTTAAAATGGATAAATGAAAATTTAGGAAAAGAAACTGTCGTAAATATTATGGGACAGTATCGGCCAGTTTATAAGGCCTACGAATCTGAGGAAATCACAAGATATCCGAGCCATCAAGAACTTGAAGAAGTAGTTAATTATGCAAAAAGTCTAAGTTTGATAAACTTAATTTAATTGTATTTAACACATTTATTTTATATTAACGCTAATTTGGACATTTCCAAATTTTTATCGGATTATTTACGCATCTATTTGCACTAAATGCTCTCGATAATCAACATGAATACTAATAGTTAATTTATGTAAAAACTAGTTGATATTTATTTCTATAAAATACAGATTTTGCATAATAAATATGCATTATTTTATAAAAAGAAATGAAATTATTAAAATATTTAATAGTCAATTTTAATGCAAATAAAATGTTAAAAAAGGTTTATTTAGCAATTGAAGTAGTAATAACTGAATTATAAAAGTAATTAGTCTAACCTCTTTTGTTATACAATGTTTAAAATAAACTAATTATCCAAAATCATAACTAAGAGAGCTTATCCCAGATATCTTATTTCAATAAGCACATAACATATTCAAAATGCTAAAAAGAGCACTAAAAGCACTTTTTTTGCAGATTAAAATCAAAATATTTATATAATATGGAATATTAACTATTTTCTACCCATAGAAAAACTTTAATTAGCTTTTCGTAGGATGGGTAATTGGAGGCTTTATAATTAAGAGAAAACTGCCTTTTGCAGTTCTACTAATACTTAGCCTAACCATGGCAGGTATAGCTGGCGCAAGCGCGGCAGATGTAGGCACTGCACAATCACAGGCTGTTAACAGCAGCACTGTGCAAGAAAATGCTGGAATACACACAAACAATACATACAATGAAAACGAATCGGTTGCAACGCAAACCGATGAAAATGTAACGGAGGACACGAGTACTGCCACCTCAAATGCCAGTACAAATCAAACCGCCGTTAAAACAGAATCAGTTGCACAAGATACAGCAAATACAAGTGCTGATCAAAATGCAACAAATCTCGCAGTGACTTCAACAAACTCCACCAGCAAAAATTCAACAGATACAGAAACTAACACACAAAACGCAGCTTCAGCTGCAGTAAATAACAGTCAAAATTCAACGAGTACAAAAACTAACACAGGGAATAATACAACCAGCCCCCGGGCTGGGTATGATACTATCAAAAATAATGATAGTTATCAAAAAGCAGCTGCAGGAGAAACGAAAGTTACCTCCACAAGATTTACTGTAAAGCAAATCAACAATGCAGCGGCAAGAGTTAAGGCATACGTTGAAACCAATCACAAACTTCCAGATTATGTGACAATTGGTACAACCCAAGTGCAAATGTCTGATTTCCTGAAACTACTAACTGCAAATTTGTTGCAGTTAAGCAGTGGGAAAACAAGCTCAATAACACTAAAAAGTATAAATAGTGCGCCAAAACCTAGCGAAAGTATTAAAAGCGGCACTATTACTAAAGCAGGTTATTTAGACCTTGCTAAAAGAGTGAATGCGTTTATAAATACAAATAGCATCTTACCCAATTATGCAACAAGCAGTCTTGGTAAACTAAATTATAAATCACTGATTTACACGTTTTCCAAGGTACTGGCTTTCTACAATACAAATAGTAGATTGCCAACTTACGTTACTGTTAAACCATGGAGTAAAGTTGGAACTTCAGATACATCAACATCAAATTCATCAACACCCGTACCTGCATCGCTACAGCAGTATCTTAAATCTACCACAAACTGCCCAGTGACTAATTCACAGATTCAAGCACTGGCAAAATCGATAACAAGTGGTAAATCATCTACATATACTAAAGCAACAGCGATATTTAACTGGGTACGAGATAACATAGGCTATTCATTCTACTACAATACCAAATATGGTGCAGTTGGAGTATTATCTTCAAAAACTGCTAACTGTGTCGATACATCCCACTTGTTAATAGCTCTTGAAAGGGCCGCAGGAATTCCTGCACGATACGAGCATGTTTATGCTAAATTCTCAAGTGGCACATGGTATGGGCATGTTATTGCTCAAGTTTGGGTTAACGGTAAATGGTACTATGCAGATGCAAGTAGCTCCAGAAATACATTTGGTGTTATAAATAATTGGAATACAACAACAGCAACAGTATACGGTACATATGCATCCATATCTTTCTAATAGAAAAATAAAAGATGTTAAAACTATTGCAGTAGGAATAATATGAGTTATAAGGGCGCATTATTTTGTGCCGAAACCATGCCAATTCCACTAGCAGTTCGGGTGCCATATCTGACAGCTGAAAATTGTTAATAGATCAGACAACACTAAAATTTGGATAAATACAGGTAAATCAGCATAAATGCTTTAACTAACAAAAAATGTTGGAGACACTAAATTTAGTGTATTCCTCTAAAATTGGTTTAAACTGGAAAAATCTCCTAAGAGATTTTACCTATTTTCTTTTTAGTCTTGAAAAATTAGAATCTAGATAATCTCCTCTAATTTTTAACATATTTGTCTCGACATATCCGTAACATCTAAATTTTTAATTTTGTATTAATCTTGTTTAGGTCATACATTATCACTGAAATTTTAGTATTAACAAATGGAAAATAATAATTAAACTATACAAAAAACAGTTAATACTCAGTTTTGTTAGTAAATTTTTTAGCATAATATGTAATAATTAATTAATAAAAAGAGATAAAATTCTTAAAATTTCAAATAACTTCGTTTAACCTAAATAGAATGTTAATAGAGTTTATTTAATGATTACCTCAGTTATGCCCCAAGTATAAAAGTAATGTACATGCCTCTTTTTACCAAATAATATTTAAAATAAGCTAATTTGCTGAAAATAATAATTGAGAGAGTTCATCCCAAAGATCTTATTTCAATAACCACACAGCGTGTCCTAAATTGTAAAAAGAGCCCAATAAGCGCCTTTTTTGGGTATTAAAATCAAAAGATTTATATGGTATAGTGCATTAACTACTCCCTATCCATAGAAAAACTCTCATTGAGTTTTTCCATGATTGGTAATCGGAGGCGGTATAATTACGAGGAAATTGCTTTTTGCAGTCCTATTAATATCCAGTCTTTCTTTGACGGGTATAGCTGGCGCAAGCGCGGCAGACATAGGAACTGCACAAACACAGGCTGTTAACAGCAGTACTGTGCAAGAAAAAGCCAATATACAACTAAATAATACATGCGACACAAAAAAATCGGTTGCAACGCAAAATTCAACCGATAAAAGTGTAAAAACAGTGCAAAATACAAGTACTGCCACATCAAATGTCAGTACTAATCAAACCACCGTTAAAACACAAGCAGTAGCACAAGATACAGTAAGTACAAGTGATAATCAAGCTACAACAACTTCAACAGTGACCTCAACAAATTCCACCAGCAAAAATTCAACAGGTTCAAAAACAAGCGCACAAAACGCAGTTTCAACTGCAGTAAACAACAGTCAAAATTCCACCAGCACAGAAACAAGCACAAGTAACATGCAAGCAGTCGAAAATCAAGGATTTTCCATGTTTGCAGAACAGAATTCTGCAACCGGAAAAATTGAAAATTTTTCCATGCAGCAAAACGAAGTTTTGCAAGCAGCTGCAGGAGAAACAAAAGTATCCAAAAACTTTACTGTAAGTCAAATCACAGATGCAGCAGCTAGAGTCAAAGCATACATCGAAACCAACCACAAACTTCCAAATTATGTGACAATTGGTACAACTCAAGTTGAAATGCCTGAGTTCTTAAAACTACTGACAGCAGGTTTACTACAGATAAACAACGGAACAACAACATCAATAACACTTAAAGACATAAACAGTGCAGCAAAACCTAGTGAAAGCGTTAAAAGTGGTAATATAACTAAAGCAGGTTATTTAGACCTTGCTAAAAGAGTGAATGCGTTTATAAATACAAATGGTGCTTTACCAAATTATGCAACAAGCAATCTTGGTAAATTAAACTATCAATCTTTGACTTACACATTTTCAAAGATAATGGCTTTCTATAAAACAAACGAAAAGTTACCAAATTATGTTACAGTTAAACCATGGAGCACAGTTGGAAGTTCAAGTACATCAACTTCAGGTTCAACATCAACACCAGTACCTGCATCATTACAGCAGTATCTTAAAGCAACGAAAAACTGTCAGGTAACCAATTCACAGATTCAAGCACTGGCAAAATCAATAACAAGCGGTAAAACTTCCACGTACGATAAAGCAGCGGCAATATTTAATTGGGTAAGAGATAACCTTGGTTATTCCTTCTATTATAACACCAAATACGGTGCTGTAGGCACTTTAAACAAAAAAACTGGAAACTGTGTGGATACATCTCACCTGTTAATAGCTCTTGAAAGAGCTGCAGGAATACCCGCACGATACGAACACGTTAAAGCTAAATTTACAAGCGGTAACTGGTATGGGCATGTTATTGCTCAGGTATACGTGAATGGTAAATGGTACAATGCAGATGCAACCAGTTCTAGAAATACTTTTGGAGTTATAAATAATTGGAATACCGGAACAGCGACATACTACGGTACATACGCATCTCTATCTTTCTAAACTAGAAAGGAATAAAAACGAGGGAAAAAATGATTAAAAAATCTATAGTTGCAGTAGTGGTAATGCTGGCTGCAGCGGCACTGGTATTCGGTGCTTCTGGAAACCACATAAATTCCACTAACAATTCTAATCAGGGACAACAGTCATCTGTTACTGGCAGCAGTTCATCCAGTAACAGTGCATCAGATAGCGACAAAACATCAGATAACACAACTAAACCAAAGATAACTTCAACAGAAGCCCAGAAAATAGCCCAAAAATACATTGATGTGCAGGGAGCAACCGCAGGAACACCAAAATTGATCAAAACCAATGGTCAATGCATATACGTGGTTCCTGTTATCGACAACGGAACAAATGTCGGTGAAATAGACATTAACGCTATAACTGGCAAAAACGTTGGAGGAGCAGGTGGAGCACCTTAAGGTGTTTCTCTAAAATTGATTTACACTGGAAAAAATCTCTTAGGAGAATTTTTCCATTTTTTTTATTTTAAAATTGCCTAACTTTTTATCTTCATTATATTTACAATTTTCAAGTAAAGCCCAATGGCTTAAAAAAAATAACATGATAGTACATAATTCTAAATATTTAAATTTATAGTTATTAAATAATTATAAATAATTAAAGGAGTTAACATACTTAAACACAATAAAACAGGTGAAATATTTACCTCAAACTTAATTTTATAAATAATACATGGCAGATTAATTAAATTTATTAAAATCCTGAAAAAATAAGTGATAAACATGATATGTGATAATTGCGGGGAAGAAATAGATAACAGAGAAAGATACTGCCCTAACTGTGGAATGGAACTTCCAACTTCTAAATCCTCAAAAAAGAAAAATTATAGAAATTCACAGCAGTTTACCCGTGATAGTTTTCAGTCAAAAAAAAATAGAAATTATTCTAACGAAGAATATTCCGAAAGGAGACCTTCAAGAAGAGAAAATAATGATCCATCTGATTTTGCATATGATATTCCCCATCCAAAGGCAGATTATGCAAATTATAATGAAGAAGAGGATTACAAAAGAAAGCCTTTAAAAAGAAAATATTATGGAAGCCAATCAGCTTCTAGACACTATGGTTCACACGACGATATTGATTATGAAAGTTATTATGATTATGGAGAAGAAGAGGTTCCTGAAACAAAAAAATCAAGAATCAGCCTAGGTACAATATGTCTTTTTATGATTATGATACTCTTGCTTGGATTTGTTATAGGACTGATGCTGTTTTCAAACACACAGGTAATTCCTAGTGTCCCTGGTTTTAACAGTTAACGTTCCAAAATCAAACTATTTATTTTAAAGCAAAATTAGCTAATTTAGGCATAATATCTAAAAAGAGAGTTAGTTAAGATCTAAGCTTAACTAATACCACCCTGAAATTGAAAACTCATCCTCAAGAATTCTTCTTTTAAGTTCACCAGTAAGTTCCCGTGCCCTTTTAATATCAGACTGCCTGCATATTACAGGTACATCTACAAATTCATCGTCCATTTTGAATTTCAGTTCACCACGTTTCATTTCGAATGCACCATGTTGACACGAATAAGCACACATACCACAACCGAAGCACCTTCTTGTATTTAAAACATCTTCGTATGCTCCAGTAGGACATCTTTCTCTTACTATACATACCCCACAGTTCATACATGCTTCAGGATCATAAACGGGTCTTTCATCATTATCACCCCAGACAGAAGCATAGTCTGTAAATCCTAAAACTTTGTGCCTTCCACGTATATCTGCAACAGGTAACGGTATATCCTTATTTTGAATGAAAGTGTTCTTTAAAATTTCATCGTTTAAAATTGGGATTGCCGCGGCTACACTGTTGAAAACTTCTGGTCCTGCTGCTGTTTTGAACCCTCCCAAATAATGTGGATCCATATCAGCCATATCCGCAGATATCATCAAGTTTGGCTTTTCAGGAGCACTTCTTGTCCCGCTGCCAAGAACAATTCCTTCAGATCCGCACAGCAGTACTTTAGTTCCCGTTTTTATTGTTTTCATCTCAGGGTCATTTTGCAGCGGATTTAATTCACCGCAGCCTGAAAATGAAAGCCCTTTAAACGGCCCTTCCATTTCTACTGCATTAAATATAGATGCAACAGGTTCCTCAGATGGATTTAAAAATGCAGTGTAATTTTTAAAAGCCAACCGAGTTCCAATCATCCTTGCCATACCCATTTCTTCAATATTAGTGGTTGATTTTATGATTTCGCCGCGTGTGGATTCAACTTCGATCTCTATGTCCTTTCCTTCTACAATATCTTTAAATAAGAATCCTCCACCATAATCTTCATCATAAATGCTGTGTGATGTACCATAAGCTATTAAATCAACAGATCCTAACCATTCATTTGGGCAAGGACCCGGAAATCCAGGTACACCATTTAAAAGGACTTTTTTTGCCTTTTTAAATGATCCCGATTCCCCGGCTTTTATATGAAATACGGCAGCAGTTCCAGACATTATACCACATGTTCCTGCTGTTACAACATCAATCTCTTCTGCTTTTGGCACTTCTCCCTCTTTTACAAGGTTACTAACTTCTTCTGCCGTTAGTACAGTTGCTTCCCCTCTTTGGATTTTCTGATTAATTTCTTCAATGTTACGAATGTTCAAAAATATAACCCCTTAATTTTTTAGAAATGATATAACAATAGTTATATTAAATTAATTATATAAAAAACTTTCAAAAATCATAGATTTTTATGCGAAAAATATAATTTTTGCAAGTGTATTCTAATCTATTTCAATTAAATTATATTTAATTTATTAAAATTAAAAAAGGGAAATTAAAAGAGTTATTAACAGATAAAAATCAAAAAAATCATTTATTTTATAAAATAGTTAAATATCTATCTATTTGAAGGTATAGCAAAGTATCTGCGGATTCCTCCAGCTATAATCCATATTATAATAGCACCAAATACTCCATATTTCCATTCATATATGTTCAGTACAGGAGCAAGAAGAACTACAAGTCCTACAACACCTAAAATATAAAGTATAAAATCTGCCTGCTTATTTTCCATTTTTTATCCTCCTTAATGTTAATTTAGAATATAAAGTCAAAATATTCTTATCTAATTATTTATAGAGTAATATATAAGTTTTATGGAAAAACAACGCATATTATATATTTCTTTTAGCCTAAAAAATAATGTAAATTTAATTTGTTTAAAATATTAAAAATAAATAATTAAATTAATTAAAGATTACCTTTAATTTGTTCTAATGCAAAATCAAGAGCTTCTTGTATCTTTTCAACCTTTGGCCCTGCACCTTGAGCAAGATTTGGCCTTCCGCCTCCGCCGCCACCGAGAATAGCAGCAGCATCTTTTATGATACCATTGATTTTGATACCACTTTCAAGTGCTTTTTTAGATACTGCACCGACTATTTTACCTTCACTGTTTCCAAGAACTACAACATCAACTTTTCCCTGTTTTTCTGTTAAGTCAGTTGCCATTTTTATAAGTTCGTTCATGTCGGAATCAATTATCTCGCTTAAAACAATTAAATCTCCGATTTTTTCAGTTTTGTTTAAAATTCCCTCGGTTTTAAGTGATGCGATTTCTCCTTTAAGCTTGTTAACTTCGTTTTTAAAGGATTTCCACTCGTTGAAAAATCTGTCACAAGTTTTAGGTAGTTGTTCTAGTGTAACTTTGAATACATCTGAACTTTCTTTTAAGATATTATCGTTACGCTGCGCTGCTTCGATTGCAGCCTCACCTGCTGAAAATTCAATCCTTTCTACACCGTCTTGAATTCTTTCGGTCTTGGTTATTTTTATAAGTCCAATATCTCCAGTTTGATTACAGTGTGTTCCTGCACATGCCTGCACATCAATTCCATCAACTACAACTGTCCTTATGTCCATTCCAGGGACAACTCCACCTTGATATAATATGAACCCGTATTTTTTCTCGGCTTCTGCCCTTGCCATCCAATTTGTAAGTACAGGACGGTTTTCCATGACGAACTTATTTGCAAGCAGCTCAATTTCCTGAAGTTCTTCAGGTTCTATTCGTTTATAATGAGTAAGGTCAATCCTTGATTTTTTAACACCTTTTTGGGCTCCTGCTTGCCAGATATGGTCCCCAAGAATCTTTCTTGCTGCTGCAACAATTAAGTGAGTTGCAGTGTGGTTCCTGGTTAAAGCCATCCTTCTGGAAATATCAATTTGACCAGTGATTATCTGACCTTTGTAAGGATGCACTTTTTCAATATCCTCTTCAGCCACCCTGTGTAAAACGGTGTTGTTAACTTTTTCAGCGTGCAGAACTTTTATTTTTTCACCGCGGATCTCCAAATATCCTATATCAGAAGGCTGACCTCCTCCTTCAGGATAGAATACAGTTTGATCCAGTATTACATTATTTTCATAGGTCCCAAGTACATGCGCCTCGAACTGTGTATCAAACGGATTCTTGTAAAATAATAAATCAGTAGCAGGGAATTCAAGCTCAATTTCGGCTTTTTCTTCTTGAACTTCTTCTTCATGCTCAGCAGCTACTAATGTATAGAAATTATCAGGTACTTTTACCTCAAATTCCATCTTTTCAGAGATTTCCTTGGTAGTCTCTGGAGGAATTCCATGGGATTCATAAAGCTCTTTAAGGGTTTCAAATGGCATCTCAGTTTTATTCTTTTTCCTGAGTTTTTTAATGCTTCTTTTAACAAGTTCTCTGCCTTTTGAAACAGTTTTATCGTACCTTTTATCCTCTAAATTAATTACATTAATTATATGATCCTGACTTTGCCTGATTTCAGGATAGGTCTTAGACAGGAAATTAAGCTGTATTTTCATTATATCTGCCAGAGACTCTTTTAATTCTAATTCTTTTATGAAACGGATTGTTCTTCTCAGGACAAGTCTTGCAAGATATCCTTCTTTAACATTGGAAGGAATTACACCATCGGCAAGCATGAATGCAAGACATCTTGTATGATCTGCAATTACATAAATGGCTTCCATTGGTTTTGTAGCCCTTTCAAGGTCATCTAAGGATATATTAAGTCTATCTGCAACTTTTGACCTTAATTCTCTCAGGTCTGCAAATGTTTCAATGTCCATCATACCTGCAACTTGAGCGTTCTCTGCTAAAATTCTTTCATCAACTTCAACACCAGATAGCTCCTTTAATGTCTGTATTACAGGGCCAAAAGAAGCATCATATGCTGTTGGTGTTCCCTGAGATATCCATGCAAATCTCTCAAGCCCATATCCAGTATCTACAACTGTAAGTGGAATTTCTTCAAGTTTTCCATCAGGTAAGGTTTTATATTTAATAAAAACAAGTGTTGCGAGTTCTACTCCCCTGACACAAATTTCATAGCATGGCCCCGCGTTTCCTCCACCTTTCCACCAGGATTCAATGTAAGTAATTTCTTCAGGGTTGATTCCAATTGATTTAATAAAGTCATGACAGTATTTTACTGTTTCATCTTCCCAGTAAATCTGTTCTTTATCAGAATTAAAAGCGTGATGTGCACCCATTGTAAAACATGTCATGTGTCTGCCGGTCCTTCCGACGTTGTCCACATCGTTAAGTCTTATTGAAGGCTGTGCAACTACCAATGGGTTTGCAGGTGGTTCTACAGCTCCTGATGTCACCCATGGTTGAAAATCGTAAATTGATGCCCCTACTAAAAAAACATCGTCTCTCCACCGCTTTGCAAGAACTGGATATCGTTTTATGGGTGTATGTCCGTGCTGGGCAAAAAATTCTGTAAAAGCTTTTTGAATTTCGTAAAGGTCATATTTTTTATCTGTGGCTGGATTTCCAATGAATGTATATTCATCGCAGGGGGCATCCCCACATGTCTTTCTATCTCCAATTGACCAGAAATCGTTTCCACATTCAATACAGGTTTTTTTAGTAAATCCTAGTTCTTCAAGTTGGCGAGACATAGTAATCATTGATAAAATTTATTAAATTATAGTAAATTACCAAATATTCTTATACAACACTTTAAACAGTGTTTTTATTTTTAAATATGTAATTTGATATTAATTTTTACAAATCTGAATAATTTACATTTTTGACTTAAAATAGCAGTGTAATTAAAATAAAAAAATAGAGAAAGCCAAAAAATGGCTTTGAAGTTTTAGAATTATCCGAAGAGAGCACCGAGACCTGCTGCGGCTTCTTCTTCTTTTTCTTCTTCCTCTTCTTCTTCCTCTTCTTCTTCAGCTGGAGCTGCTGCTGCTGGAGCTGCTGCTGCTGGAGCTGCTGCTGCTACTGCAGTTTTTTCCATTGCTTCTTCGATGTCCACATCTTCGAGTGCTGCGATTAATGCTTTTACTCTAGCTTCGTCTACTTCTGCTCCTGCTGCTTCTAATATTTTAGTTACATTTCCTTCGTTAATTTCTTGACCAGTTGTGTGCAATAACATTGCTGCGTATACATATTCCATTATAATCACCTTTCAATTTTATAAATTTAACCAAACAAGGCACCTAACCCTGCTGCGGCATCTTCTTCTTTTTCTTCTTCCTCTTCTTCGTCTTCATCTTCTTCTTTTTCTTCGGATTTAACTTCAACAGCCTGTGGGCGTGATTTCAGTTTGTCCAGAAGTTCATCATCAAGTGCTTCTTCATTTTTGCTAGCTATTTCAGATGCCAGTGCTAACATTTGTAAGTAAGCCTTGGATAACAGTAAGTCTGTTGTTTTTGATGTGAGAATTTCTGCATTTAATGCTAGATTCATTGACTTGCTTGCAGCATTCTGTATTATGTATGGCATAGCCACTTTGTTGTATATTGAAGCATTTACTGATAAGTTCAATGCTCGAGAGAATGCAGTCTGAATATCAGATATGGTTTTACTCTCATCAACTGTTAAAAGATCAGATGTGTATACTGTTTGATCTTCATATGCTGCTACTAAATCGATTCCAACTTCCATTGGGTGGATATCAAGTCTTGTAAGAATACCTGCTATCTCCCTGGAAACTACTTCTCCTTCAGCCACAACTACTTTATCCTTGGTTATGACGATTTTTCCTTTATCAATTTTTGCAGGAATACCGACTTTTTGAAGTTCCCCAAGAATAGGGCCAGGTTTAAAAGCTGTATCACCTTTAGGTACTACAATATCTGCAGGTGCAATGCTTCCAGCCTTTGCAGGAGCAGGAGTCTTACTAGCTTCAAGAATCTTAAAAAGCTTAAATGGATTCATATTTGTAAAGATTAATGCAGGTTGCCCTTCCATATGTTCTCCGAGAGCATCTATATTAGATTTCTGAGATTCACCTAAAGCAAGGCTCATTAATGTCTTTCTTGACATTTTTACAGTTGCGTCCTCTTTTAAGGTTCTTCTCATCTTTTGGAGTTGAGGAGCTGGTATATCTGCTAGATTAGCCATACCTACTACACTATGGCTTTCAATCAGTTCTTTAAGGTTATTTACCTCGTCCTTTTTCCAATTAGCAACATGAGCCATTAGATCACCCTCGTTACTGGACCCATGGTTGTTTTAATATACATGGATTTTATTTGGTTTCTTCCTTTTTCAAGGTTCCTATCCAATACGCCAAGCACAGCTTCTACATTATCTGCAATCAGTTCTTCATCCATATCTTGTGAACCTACAATCGCCTGAATAACTGGCTGATCTTTTATTCTTACTTTTACGGTATTAGAAAGCCTTTCCAATACAGGATCTGGTTTTATAGTAGCTGGAACTGGTTTTGGCATCTTTTTCCTAGGCCCAAGAACTGGTCCTAAAAATCTACCAACTTGTGGCATCATATCTGCCTGTGCAACAAAAAATGTGTATTCATTGGCCATTTTTTTGGCCTGTTTCCGGTCTTTTCCCAGCTCTTCTAAATCAGCTTTGCTGATTACAAGGTCTGCACCGGCATTTTCTGCTAGAATTGCCAGTTCACCATCTGCTATAACGGCAATTTTAATGCCTTTACCGCGTCCATTTGGAAGGAAGACTTCTTCATCAAATCTGTTTTCTGGTTTTTTCACGTCTAAATCTTTGATGTTTATAACAACATCGATAGACTGTGTGAAGTTTCTCGGCTTGGATTCTTCCTTAGCCTTCTTCACTGCTTCCACTATCTCTTGATTCATCAAATTCCTCCATGAACTTTTTTGATAAAAAGTTCACAATTATATGTGGTATTTAAACCAAACGGATTGGTCAACTTATTTATTAAAATTTATAATAATTTATCGTCGTATAAACCTTCATCGATTTCTTTCTGAACTGTTTTAGGATCCTTTCCTTCCACAGTTAAACCCATACTTACACAGGTTCCTACAACTTCTTTTGTAGCCATTTTGTAATCGTTTGAAAGTAACGCGCTAAATTTCATTCTGGCGACTTTTAATGCTTGCTCTATAGATAGATCAGCAACTTTATCAAGTCCAGGATCTTGAGAACCCTTTTCAATATTAAGTTCATCCTTTATAAGTGCTGTTGTTGGAGGTGTACCTACTTCAATTTCAAATGCTTTAGTTCCAACGTCTACAATTACTTTTACTGGAACTTTCATTCCATCGAAATCTGAAGTTTTTTCGTTTATCTGTTCAACAACTTGCATCATGTTAATACCAAGCGGTCCTATTGCAGGTCCTAATGGTGGTCCTGGTGTTGCTTTTCCGCCTTCAATGAGAATTTCTACGGTTTCTTTTGCCATTAATCTGCCTCCTTCTGTATTAATCTAATTTGGTCACCTTTGACCGTAACTGGGATTGGAATCGCAGCTTCAATAAGTTCTAAAACTACTTCTTCCTTGGATTCATCTATTCTAACTACTTTAGCTTTTTCATCTTTAAAAGGACCAGATATAAGTTCTACAATGCTTCCTTTTTTAACAGAAGCAAGTACTGGTTCTGGGTTTAAGAATGTTTTTATCTCCTCAAAGGATATTTCACCTTCAACAGATCCTCTTAAATTTGGAACTTTAAATGCAGGATCTTGCATATCTACTTTTGAAGGAGTTTCTACTAGTATATAACCTTTTAAAGTATCCGGAACAAGTATTGAAGTTACGTCTATATCACTATTTTTAACATTTCTTGCGAGCAGTCTTGCAACGTTTTTTTCTTGTCCCACAAGGGTTCTAAATGCATATATCAAATTATCACTTACCTAAAAACATCTAAGCTAATTTAATGTAGTAATCAGTATGCACCACTGATAAGTTGTGCTACCAGAGTTATTACAAAACCTATAACCCCTATAATTATAATTCCGATTCCAGTTATCTTCGCCACGTTTAAAAATTCATCACGATCTGGCCTTCTGGATATGTATAAAACTCTTCTGTATTGTTTTAAAGCTTGGGTAATAGATTCTTTATTCAAATTCATAAAAATACCTACTTAAATTCATAATAGAATAAGTTATTTAATTAGGGAATAATGTATTTGGTAATTATTCTATATAAATGATAATAGTTTATTTTCATTATGAATTTATAAACCTTTTCATTTTTATAGATAACTAAAACTAACCAAGAGAGAGAAAATCATAGGGTGTTTTATAATTTATATTATATGATTAAAAAACACCATCTATAAACTCTTCTAAAGCTGATTCATGCACTGAATCTTTACTTTCTTCTTCTAAGTACTCGCGCTCAGCAGGCGCGCCGTATATGTGAGGAGATTTTACTCCAGCTACTACTATAGTTGTCCTGATGATATTTTGAAGGTCTTCCTGTATCTGAGTACCCCAGATTATGTTTGCATCTGGATCAAGTTCATCAGCCACTATCTGGACAATCTTTTCAGCTTCATGTAATGTCATATCTGAACTTCCAGATATGTTTATCAATGCACCTTTAGCATTTGAAATATCCAGATCAAGTAATGGGCTGTTTAATGCCTCATGAACAGATTCAATTGCTCTATCGCCAGATTCAGATTCACCCATACCAATCATTGCCATTCCAGAACCCTGCATTATACTTCTTATATCTGCAAAGTCAAGACTTACAAGACCCGGTTTAGTTATAAGCTCAGTTATTCCTTTAACGGCTCTTCCTAAGAGTTCATCTGTAACCATGAAAGCTTTGTTTATAGGCAGATTTGGTGCAACTTCCAGTAATTTATCATTTGGTACCACAATTACTGTATCTGCATTACTCTGCAGTTTTTCAAGTCCTTTTTCAGCATTTTCTCGTCTTCTGAGTCCTTCAGCACTGAAAGGCATTGTAGCGACTGCAATTGTTAATGCGCCAATCTTTTTGGCTAACTTCGCAATTACTGGAGCAGATCCTGTTCCAGTACCTCCACCAAGCCCACAAGTTACAAAAACCATGTCGGCTCCTTCTAACCTTTCTTTTATCTGTTCTTCACTTTCTTCAGCACTTTCTTCACCTATTTCAGGTATACCGCCAGCGCCTAGTCCTCCACATGTTCCTTTACCTATGAGTATCTTTTGATGAGAATTTGAGTAGAATAAGTCCTGTGCATCTGTATTTACCGAAATAGTATCTGCGCCTTCAATTCCTATTTCCATAAGTCTTGAAACTGTATTATTTCCAGCCCCTCCAGTTCCAACAACAAATATTTTTGCTTTACTCTGCTCTATAATATCTTTGAGATCGCTGTTAATGTCAGATATATCGAAGTTATTCTGGATATCACTTGGTGTTCTCTCCCTTCTCACTTCAGATTCTTTTAAGGTACTATTTATAAGAGATTTCAATTCCTACCCCCACAGCCAATGTTGTTAAATTTATTTGTGGTATTGTAATAACTTATATTTAAAACCAGCGATTATATCAATGATAATTTACTATCTTGCAAATAATTTTTTAGTTTTATGATGATATCTCCACTACATCTTTTAGATATTGCTTAAGTATATTACTACATTAATGTCTTTGATTTTCTAATATAAGTCCACGTTAAATTCATGAAAATATATCTAAATATAAGAATTATCTCCTAAAATTTAAGATTAAAAAATTATTCCCCCAAACTAAGATCGAGGCATTGCAATTATCTCTTTAATTTTAAGATCAAAGAAATTATTCATATGCGCCGGCTCTAAAACTACTGCAGCGTCAGCACCCCTTGCAGTTCCACCAATTGCAATTATCTCAGAGTCCATGGGTATTAAACCAGCATCAGCAGCCATAATGGTTACTTCAACACAAACCTTTATTCCCTGGCCAAATAGTCTAAGGGTACCAGCTATTATCTCAACAGGTGTTACACCACCAAATTTATTTGATATTCCCCTGCCAACACCACTTAATGCATGAGATCCTGTGTAGAAGGTTATATCATTTTTTTCGAGCTCATTTTTACCTTCGCCATCTATTTCAAGCTTTCCTTTTTCTTTAAATCCTGCATGGTGAGTTACACTTATTATATCCACATCATTCATTGCTTCTCTTAATTTCAGCGCAGTTTTACCCGATACAGAAGCAACTACAATATTTTTTATGCCTAATTCTTCCTTTCTCTGCTTTATAACTTCTACCAATTTATCTGTATTTTGTTCACCAGGACTTTCAAAATAATAAATGCTCTTTTCCATTTGTTTCACCTCAATAACACTATTATTATTTATCTCCCAAACTTTATATTTTATTGATATTTTTTGCAGCTATGCTCGGTTTATCCCATAAATCACAAAAGACATGATGCCATTATAATAAAAAATTGACTAAAATTTTACCTTTGATAGTATTATTTGTTACAATTTACATACATATACAAAACTTAGAATGTCAAACTAACAAACACAAATTTTAAAATTTACATACATTACTATATAAATCACAAAAACAATAAGAAACTGACATAATTAGATTTAATCGTTTTAGAAATTTATCAAAAGGTGAATTAATGAAAGCATTTGACTTTATTACACCATATCGAGTTGAAAAGCCTCGTAAAAACGGAATTACCATGATGTTAGACAAAGGCATGGGATTAAGAGTTCTAGAAGATTTGATGGAAGTATCCGGCGAATATATAGATTTCGCCAAATTTGGATGGGGGACATCTGCCCTGCACGACAGAGAACTCATACAAAACAAAGCAGAAATGTATTTGTCCTACGATGTAAATCCATATCCTGGCGGAACCTTATTTGAACTTGCATATATGAAAAACAAGTTTTCAGAATTTTTAGATGAAGCTGACAAGTTAGGACTTACAGCTATCGAGATATCAGACGGATCTACCATTATATCACCTGAAGAAAGAAGAAATATAATATCTGAAACTAAAGACAGAGGATTCATAGTTATTTCAGAAGTTGGAAAAAAGAATCCTCAAGATGATTGCAAACTGGACACTGACGACCGTGTGAAACTTATAAACTCAGATATAAATGCTGGTTCCGATAGGATATTAATTGAAGCACGTGAAGGTGGAAAAGGTATAGGCATTTATGATGAATGTGGAAATATCAAGGAAAATGAGCTCGAAATACTGGCAAAAACAAATATGGAAAAAATAATCTGGGAAGCCCCTCTTAAAAACCAGCAGACAGATCTTATTTTAAAGTTTGGACCAAATGTAAATCTAGGTAATATAGCTCCAGAAGAAGTAACTTCACTTGAAACACTTAGACGCGGGCTTAGAGGAGATACATTAGGTAAATTAGATATTTAATTTTTCCATATCTTTTATTTTATACAGTAAAATCCAGCCTGCATGTAAGAATACCAGAATATTTCAACTACACTGAATCCTATTTTTCTCAGTAATGAAAGATGCTCTTCAACAGTTATAGGGAAATATTCTAAGCCAAACCTTTTTATATGGTTTTCAGCATCTTTAACTGTCTTACCATTTGAAATTTGAAATTTCTTCCAGTATTCTTTTCCTATTTCAGTTCCTTTTTCTGTAAGCGGGCGAATATTTTCAAAAGTTACATACACTCCATTTTCATTTAAATTATCATAACATGATTTTACAGCTTTATATCGTTCACCTTCACCCAGATAGTGATGTGATTGAATTGCAGTAATTACATCTGCGGGATTTGAAAGAGAAATATCCTGGCTTGGTGTGGATTCTAAAAATTTTACTCTATTACAATCTATTAACTTTTCTTTTGCCTTATTTAGCATGTCGACAGACGGATCAGCCAGTATAAAAACTGTATCCGGAAATTTTTGCAGTGCTTTTTCTACTAGATTACCTGTTCCACAACCTGTATCCAACCAGACATTAAGGTTTATATCCATTGATTCAACCAAATTAAGGATCTCCCGGTGAAAGAAATTATAATAAGGAATTGTATTTGCTATTTGGGAATCATATTCACTTGAAAGGTGTGATGTTAAATTATCTGATCTCTGCATTTTTATTTCTCCAAACAATCATAAATTAAGATTAAAGCTAATCTTTAATATAGTGAATAACTAAATAGTTTTGACTAATTATATAAGAAATCTGTTTATATGTTATGGAACTCCAAAAAATTATAGATTTTAGGGATTCGCATGCTTTGATTTTCAAATTATCTAAAAATTATTAAATTTAAAAAAGTTACGTTATTCACTATAATTTTAAGAATATACATGATTTGATCCTGAATTTCTAAAATAAATAC
>JAEYQZ010000241.1 GCA_023409695.1 Methanobacteriota archaeon
TCAATTGAGTTTATTGAAGATAAAAAGAAAATTAATCTTATTTTAAGGGAAATTAAAGTTTAAAAAGTTTCTTAAACTTCATTATATTCTTTTTTAATATAAATTTCATTTCTTATTTTCAGATTACCATGTTATATTCAATTTTTCAATCTATAATTTAATTAACATAGAATTCAAAAATGATTTTAAAAAAATAATTTTCTATCAATTATATAGGATTTATGATCGTAGTTTAATATCTCAATTCATTTATTTTAAGATATTTATGCCTTCAATTTTAGTTTTAAGGCTTAAATTCTTTAATTAGTTCTTTATATTTTCTGCTAAATTTATTAGGGCAATTTTAAATTAAGTAGTACATTCCATATTAAGAATGTACAATATATAGACTATTAATGTGCTAGGCGAATAACATCAAATAATGGAAAGTATTATTAATAAGTAAAAATATATTATCTAATTGAAAACTAGTGCATATAGATATAGATAGTTGCCTAGTTATCGCCTCCACGCATACATTTGCAGACCAATTTATAATTATATCTTGGTCTGCATATAAAGCTTATTTTTTAAAAATTCTTAAATAAATAAACCAATTGCTGCAGTAACAAAATTTGCAGTTAAAGAAATCAAAAAAGCGGTTCTATATTTCATTTCCAATAAAAGCATGATTAAAATACTTTCTATAAAAATTACCGCTATTTCAATAATATAAATGTTGTTTAAAATATTGTAATAGCTATATGTAGCTAGTGGAAGTGTAAATGAATTTATAAGTAAAGAATAAAGAAAAAGCTTAGCAGGTTTATCTCTGGTAAACAACCATAAAATAAAAAATTCTACTGTAACTGTAGTGAGCCATGCAACCAGAAAATGTACCATATTCTCATTTAAATTTTCTAGATATAATAATTATACCTATGGCAATTATAGCTAAAATTGGAATAACAATGTACCATAATTCAAGAGCCAAATTAGATTTATTGGAAGGTTCAGGAGTTGTATTTTGATTTTTGAATCTCTCTTCTTGTGAGGTGCCATCTGTATATGTAAATATCACTTTAGACTTATTTATCTCCATTGTACTTCCATTTATTGAAGTTATATCAAGTATTACGCACGCTTTCTCCAGAGGGTCATTAATATTAACCTGTTTATAAGAGCCATCGAGCTTTATATTTGATTTTATCATATCTGGATTATTTTTAAAGTAATTATCAAAATTGGCGTTACCTGATAGTTCAATTTTGTTGAAATTAGATTTTTTTATAGCATATATGGAAACTGTACTTAATTTATAGAAACTGAACTCGCTGGAATTAATTATTTCGCATGCTGGAGAAGGTGTTCCATGGATTAAAAAAACATAATCTGGGTACTTATCAATATTGGAGATAGTATAATAGAATTTAACTTCTTTCATTCCAGGTTCTATAACATCTGCAAATGCAACTGGTGAAGTAACAGATAAAATAAAAATAGAGATAATTGAAACAACTAATTTGTCTTTCATGAACTGACTTTGTATTTATGGGCTTATAAATATGTAAGATCATGTAAAATTTTGCATTTTAAACTTAATGTTATTTATTAAAGAAAAAATTCATCATAAAAGCTCTATATTAAAAACAGCATATTAAATTAAATATTTAATTTGTAACTAATGTATAAATTCCCAAAATCAGAAAATAAAGGCATAAAGGAGGTGAAAAGTATGGAAAAAATAACAAGAAGGATGATTTCATCCAAAACTTTTCACCAGGACTTGTTCGGCCCTACTTTAAAGTAACTATCACAAATAAATAAAATTTTGTCCCTTAAAATGTGAGTTATTTCACAACTGATATTATTTGCACATAAAATCTTAAGAAAAAGAAGTTTAGGGGGATAAATTCAGTTTTTAATCCTGTTATTTGATGTGTAATCTTGATTATAATGAATTACCAGTATTTTTTTACCAGTGAAATTACTGTGAAAGATATTCCTAAAACTAAAATGATAGTTGCTCCTGAAGCTAAATTGAATATGTATGAAAGCAGCAAGCCAATTACAGTTAAAATAGCCCCTGTTATTACAGAAAGTACCATTAATTTTTTAATATCATAGGTAAATTGTTTGCTTATGGCGGCAGGAATACTTAAAAGGGCAATTATGAGGATAACTCCCACTACTTTAATAAGAACAACTACACTTAACGCCACGAGAGACAAAAGAAGCATGTAAATGAATTCAGTAGGAACTCCTAACACATTTGAGAATTCCTCGTCGAAGGATATGGCTAAAAATTCTCTCTGGAACAGAAAAACTGTTGCCATAATTATCAGGTCTAAAATGAACATTATATAAAGATCATAGTTATCTATGGTTAATATACTTCCAAAAAGGTAACTAAAGAGGTCTGGAGCATTTCCGGGAGTTAAATTTATGAAGATTATACCAATAGCCATACCTACGCTCCATAAAATTCCAATGGCAGTATCTTCACTAACTTTAACTCGATCTCTAACTGCACCTATTCCCATTGCAGACAGGATACTGAAGGGAATGGCTGCCAGTACTGGATTTATACCTAAAAAATAGCCGATACCTACACCGCCAAAAGCGGCGTGAGATATTGCTCCACTTAAAGAGACTATTCTCTTTATAACCACATAAGTTCCAACAATTCCGCATGCAATGCTCACAAGCACCGCGGCTATGAGTGCCCTCTGCATGAATTGATATTGAAGTATATTTTCAATCATTAATTATCGCCTTTATTATAATAATTCATTTTTCATGTTTTCCCAGTACTCTGTGGGGGATCCCATGGCTTATAAGTTCAAGTGGACATTTATAAACCTCTTCTAATCCCTTTGCAGAACCCTCTACTGGGCCGTGATAATATAATTCGCGGTTAAGACATGCTATTTTGTCAACATGAGCTGAAACAGCCCCTACATCATGGCTTATGAGTATTATGGTCATTTTATCATTCAAACGGGATAATAATTCATAAAATGAATTCTGCATTTCTGGATCTATACTGGCCATGGGTTCATCCATGAGAAGTAGTTTAGGCTCTCTTACAATGGAACGAGCTATAAAAACTCGTTGCATCTGCCCGCCTGAGATCTCACTTATCTGCCTGTCCCTCAGTTTGTAAATTTCCACATCCTTCAAGGCTTTTTCAACAGCTTTTTCGTCGCTTTTTGTGTAACCTTTAAATAATCCATGGTATCTGCCAGAAAGTACTGTATCAAAAACGTTTATAGGAAAATCAGGATCAAAAGCAACATGTTGGGGTAGATATCCCATTAATTTTCTGGCTTTTTTTGGGTCCCTGCCGAAGACTTTAACTTCACCAGTATCCGGAGTCAATATCCCCATGATAATTTTAAGGAGAGTACTTTTTCCACCACCATTGGGACCTATTATTGCCATCAAATCTTTTTCATTTACATTGAGGTTAATATCATGAAGAACAGATAATCTGTCAAATTTTTTTGAGACATTGCTAATTTCAACTACTTTTGAAGTCATAATTTAACCTTCATTAATTGTTATATACTAAAGAGATTTAGTATGCTATTTTAGTTTATATTGCTAATTTTAACTACTTAATAGTCATAATTTAACTTCTATTTATAAAACTAATTTATTTAAGACTCTGAGAATGCCTTAGATATATTTTCCATGTTCTGCAGGTAATTTTCATCAAGGTCATTTACAAATACAACTCTGCCTCCAATTTGAGAAGCTACAGACTGCATGTATTTTTGGTCGTACTGGGGTTCTGTAAATACAACATGTATATTATTTTTTTGGGCAGTGTCCACCAGCATTGCAATTCTCTGGGGGGACGGCTCCTCGTCATTAATCATGGCTGCGATCATGGTGAGGTTATATTCTTTGGCATAATAGCCGAAAGCAGGGTGAAATACAATTATAATAGAACTGTTTTTTTCTTTAATGAGCTTTGTTGCATTTTTATCTAATTCATCAAGTTTCTTCAAATATTGGTCCCTGTTTTTTTGGAAATAGTCTTTATCAGCAGGATCTATTTGAACCAGGCCTTGGTATATATTTTCAACCATTATCTCTGCATTTTTAGGGTCTGTCCAGATATGAGGGTCCACTTCGTCAGATTCATTTTCTGCAGTATTGGATATTAAGTTTACACCTTCAGAACAGTTTACAACAAGCATAGTAGGATTGATACTTTTTATTTTACCCATGTAATTTATTTCAAACTCTACAGGTGTTCCCACTTCTGCATACATCTTTGCATTTGAAACTCGGGTTAGCTGGCCAGGTAATGGTTCATAGGTATGTGGATCTGATCCTGAAGGGACCATCAAAATTACATTTACTTTATCTCCACCAACTGCCTTTACAAATTCCACTTCTGGACCTATACTCACCGCTACATCTATTTTACCATTATCTACTTCTTCTTGACTGCTTGCGGCAAAATAAATAAGTGTCCCTGCTATAAAAATGCCTGTAAAAAGTAATAATACAATTATTATTCTTCTCCGTTCCATTGTGAATCCTCAAAGGCTATTAAACTCATTATATTTTATTATTAGTCTTTATTAATATTTAAATATAATGTTAATAAAATTTAGCATAATATTTATAGTGAATTATTAACTTATAATAAAACATGCCAATTGTCAGTATATCTCTAAATGAAAAGTTACTTGAAGAAATTGATAAAATAAAGGATGAAATCGGATTTTCCGGAAGATCTGAAGTAATTAGGGCAAGTGCGAGGATGTTGATAGCAGATAATAAGGAAAAAGAAGCACTGGAAGGTCAAATTAATGCAATACTTGTTTTAATTCATAAACAGGAAGTTGAAGATACTGTAACTGAAATAAAACACGACTTTGAAGATATTGTCAATACCCAAATCCACAGCCACCTTAAGGACAGCACATGCCTTGAGATATTTATTTTAGATGGCTCAGCAGATAGAATTAAAAAAATTGCTAAAATGTTCCAGATAAGCCGTAAAATCGATTATGTTAAGTTAATTGTAGTATAAAAATTCATTTTACTTGATTAATTATTTAATAACCATTAGCTTAATTTATAGTGAATAACCAAGTTTTGGACGTTGATTTATATAAAATTTATTCAAGTGCTTTAAGTTGGTTTAATGTAAATTTAATTAATTATTTGAATTTATAATTTTAATAAGTAATATTATTCACTATAAAAGTTATGTGCATCCTTATTTTATAGAAATGCTCTATTTTATTAAATTGCATCTATATGTTATTTATAAATGGTAATATAAACCTAAAATATATTATAAAATTAGATAAGATATAATTTTTATTGCATATGATTTACTTATTATAGGATTTGAGAAAATGAAAGTATTAATCATCGGTTCAGAAGGTATGTTGGGTCATGATCTTGTGGATAGTTTATCTACAGAAAATGAAATTAGTACCACGACAATTGACACTTTAGATATTACAGATATTAATAAAACAATTAAAACAGTAAAAGAAATTAATCCGGATGTGGTGGTGAATGCTGCCGCATTTACCAATGTGAATGAATGTGAATCTAAATTTGATTTAGCATATAAAGTAAATGTACTAGGAACAAGGAATATAGCTGTAGCATGCAGTAAAACTGACAGTGCACTTGTTTATATATCTACTGATTATGTTTTTGACGGTACTAAGGGTGATTCATATTATGAATATGATCAAACCAATCCATTAAGTGCTTATGGTAAAACCAAGTATTTAGGTGAGGTTTATACTCGTGATATTTTAAACAAATTTTATATAGTTAGAACTGCTTGGTTATATGGTTACCACGGCCCTAATTTTGTTACCACTATGCTTAATTTAGCCAAAACAAATGATTCGATTTCTGTTGTTAATGATCAGGTGGGCTGTCCTACTTATACTGTAGATCTCGCAAATGCCATTGAGCAGCTTATTAAAAAACCAGCCTACGGCGTTTATCATGTTACAAATAGCGGGCACTGCTCATGGTATGAATATGCCAGAGAAATTTTTGATATAGCTGGAAGTGATGTAGAAGTAAAGCCAGTTACTACAGAAGAGTTTCCTACACCTGCCTTAAGGCCAGAATATTCAGTTCTTGAAAATTATAACTGGAAAATGGAAGGTTTTCCTGAACTTAGAAATTATAAAGATGCTTTAAGGGAATATATGGGGCTATTATAAATTGATGGAGAAAGGAGGATAATAAATGAAAGGAATAGTTCTGGCAGGAGGATCAGGTACAAGACTTTATCCAATTACAAAATCTATTTCAAAGCAGCTGATCCCTATTTATGACAAACCAATGGTATATTATCCATTATCGGTTCTTATGCTTGCGGGTATTAAAGAGATACTGATTATCTCAACTCCTCGAGATTTACCTCTCTATGAAGAATTATTAGGAGACGGCAGTGATTTAGGAGTTTCTTTTTCGTATGCTGTGCAAGATGAGCCTAGAGGACTTGCAGAAGCATTTATAGTTGGGGAAGATTTCATTGGTGATGACAGTGTGGCCTTGGTACTTGGAGATAATATATTTCACGGTCACAGGTTCAGTGAAATATTAAAAAGGGCTGCATCACTCGAAGAGGGTGCAGTTATTTTTGGATATTATGTTAAAAATCCAAGGGCTTTTGGTGTTGTTGAATTTGATGAGGAAGGTAATGTACTTTCTCTTGAGGAGAAACCAGAAAATCCAAAATCTAAATATGTTATTCCGGGACTCTATTTCTATGATAATGACGTAATTGAAATAGCTAAAAATGTAAAGCCATCTGCTCGAGGAGAACTTGAGATTACATCTGTAAATGAAGAATACTTAAAGAGAAAACAATTAAAAGTTGAACTGTTAGGTCGTGGGATGGCCTGGCTAGATACAGGAACACATGATGGGCTTCTAGAGGCCAGTAACTTTGTTGAAGCTATACAGAAAAGACAGGGATTTTTTATAGCGTGCCTGGAAGAAATTGCTTACCATAGTGGGTGGATAGGTACCGAAAAAGTTCTTAAACTGGCTAAAACTTTAGAAAAAACTGAATACGGTAATTATCTTATTGAACTGGTGAACAACAATCGATTTTAAAATTAAAATTTAAAAAAATTCAAACGAGTGGAGAGTATGGGTAAATTTAAATTTATAAAAACATCTATTGAGGATGTTTATGTCATAGAACCTACAGTTTTTGGAGATGAAAGGGGTTACTTCATGGAAACTTACCATGCAGAAGAATTTAGGGAAGCAGGATTAGATTTTAACTTTGTTCAGGACAATCAGTCAAAATCTAAAAAAGGAGTTCTCAGGGGACTTCATTTTCAGTGTACCAAACCTCAAGGTAAACTGGTTCGTGTTATCAAAGGCGAAGTATTCGACGTGGCAGTTGATTTAAGGAAGAATTCACCAACCTATGGCAAATGGGAAGGAGTTATTCTTTCGGAGGAAAATAAAAAACAGTTTTATGTACCTGAAGGGTTTGCACATGGTTTTTTAGTACTTTCAGATGAAGCAGAATTTACCTATAAATGCACCAACTTTTACGATCCTAACGATGAAGGCGGAATAATCTGGAATGATTCCGATATAAACGTTGAATGGCCAATTGGTTCAGATATGGAAATTATTCTATCTGAAAAGGACGAAAAGTTGAAAACATTTAAAGAAAGTGATATTGATTTTTAAATAAGACTATGGGGAATAAATAATGACAAAGATACTGATTACAGGGGGAGCAGGGTTCATAGGAAGCAATTTTGTAAGTTACATGCTTGATAAATATGATGACTACCAAATTGTGAATTTAGACTCCCTCACATACTGCGGAAATCTGGAGAATTTGACCGAAATTGAAGATAATCCTAATTATACCTTTTGTAAGGGTGATATAACAGATAAGGAGTTAGTTTTTAAAATTACCTCAGATGTGGACTATATTATTAACTTTGCAGCAGAATCTCATGTAGACCGCAGTATTGAAGATCCGGAGATATTTATAAAATCAAACGTACTCGGAACCCAGGTTCTACTGGACGCTGCCAAAGAATACGGGGTTAAAAAATATTTACAGGTATCCACCGATGAAGTTTATGGTTCATTGGGTAAAACAGGTTATTTCAGGGAAGATACGCCCCTGGCTCCTAATAGTCCTTATTCTGCAAGTAAAGCCAGTGCTGATTTAATGGTCAGGGCTTATAATAAAACATTTGATCTGCCTGTAAACATAACCCGTTGTTCCAATAATTACGGCCCATATCAGTTTCCAGAGAAATTAATCCCTTTAATGATATCCAATGCCCTTGAAGATAAGCCGCTGCCGGTATATGGCGATGGGCTGAATATAAGGGATTGGTTACATGTTTACGACCACTGTTCTGCTATAGATCTTGTTCTTCATAAGGGGAAAATTGGTGAAATCTATAATATAGGTGGAAACAATGAGAAAAAAAATATAGAAATAGTAAAATTAATTCTTCAAAACTTAGATAAGCCTGAATCACTTATTAAGTTCGTAAAAGATAGATTGGGTCATGATAAAAGATATGCCATAGATTCCAGCAAAATACAAACTGAATTAGGCTGGATACCAAAATATACATTTGAAACCGGTATCGCTGAAACCATTAAATGGTATTTAGATAACCGAGAGTGGTGGGAAAGGATAAAAAGTGGCGAATATATGGCTTATTATGAAAGAATGTACAAAGATAGATGATTTAAGAGGGATTTAGTTAATTATCTCCCTAAACATTTTAATATCTTATGATATTTGGCCCAAAACTCTCAATTTACTTTTTTGCATTTTTAGCTTCAGTATATAAATTTCCAGATATTTTTTCCAGTTTCATTACAATTTTAAATAATGAGCTTATTTCTTCATCATCCAATCCTTTAAATAGGGAAATTATGGATTGGGCATCTTCAGGACTTCTTTTTTCCCAGTATCTCCTGCACTCATCTGTAGTTCTTAATCTTAAAATACGTCTGTTATCTGGGTCTCGTTCTATTTTCATAAAGCCCCTTGCTTCTAATCGGACTGCCAGCTGCTTCACGTTTTGATGGGTAGTACTTAACGCATCTGCAACTTCCTGCATAGACGGGTCGTGATTAAAGGCATTTTCTATAACAATCATCATTAACCATTGTTTAGTTGTTATTTTATCCTCTGCAAGTTCCTTGTTTATTATATATCCCCAGCGTTGTTGAATAAGAAATATAAATACCAGTATGTATTGCTCCATCTCAAATCGGTTTGGATGTCCATTTGAATTCTGTTCCATTTTTATCAGCTCATAGATGTTATCCGTATTTTTCCATAAACATGTAATATATTACCTGTATGGATAACATATTGCCTAATAAGAATATAAACTTTGTGGAATTGAATTTTATATAAAAAGAGAATAAAGGTTAGGTGCCTCTGAATCAATAAATTTAATTGGATTATGTGATTTTAAAGCTTTTTACAGTTTGTTCAATTAAATAATCGTCTTTTTCATAGTAGTCGCTGAAAACCATTAACTGCAGTTCATATACATTTACATTATCCTTTGTAATTGTTGTCCTGTCTATGTAAAACGGCGCTGCTATATCGTTAGAAAATACGGGATTATTCTGGCATTTATATATAGTTCTAAATCCAGTTACGCCGTTATAATTGATATCCTGCTCAAAAACCTCGACTCCGCCCCACCATGTACGTGTATGTACATCCTGCGTGTTTTTATAATCTTGAAGCGAGTTTCCAAACTCATTACCAATTTTACCATACCAGACTATAGCTTCAACACTATTTCCATATACTAAATACAATCTGGCATCTTTTCCTGCATTTTTATAGGATTGCTTTTCCCATACTGCAGGGTAACTAATTGAAAAGCCTTTTCCAGTAAAATTTTTCATTTTAACACTGTTTGAGAGATAGCTGTTGTTAAAAATGGACATAATTGATGGAAATATATCATAATCCCTGGTGACATTTTGAATTTGATTACTATCACGTTTACCTGTAGATGCAGCAGTCACGTTAAAGTAAGCTGATGTAGAATTCAGTGGAACATAGAACTTCTGTTTAAAATACCCGTTGGAATCAGCCTTCAAAGTGATATTATTAATCACCGGATCATTAAAGGCTGTATCTACATAACTTTGAAGGTTAAGATTACTTCTTAAGGTCATATTTGACATGATATAAATAGTAGCGCCAGGATCGCTTTTACCTTCTAGTACAAGACTTTTATTCCCATAATTGAGTTCCTGCAAGGGTTTAATTGAAAGAAATGTTAACGGGCGTTGTATTTCCATATCCTGGGAAACTTCATATTTTCCATGTACCTGTGAAACTACTGAAACTTTAGTATCAGTGACACTAAGTGGAATGTTAAGATTGTAACTAAAGCTACCGTTATCATCTACCTTAACTGGTACTTTATTTAAGTTCAAATCAGCATCATATAAAAAAACTTGGGCATTTGGCTCTGAGGAACCTTTTATAGTATACTCAAGTGTGCTGCTATCTATTTGAGCGTTAGGTGTCTCTAAAGATAAGTAAGTAATATCGGGAACCAGTACTCCTGCCATTACAATGAACACTAAAGCACCTATACAAAACGCACTTAATCCCAGCACTGCTTTATTAGTATTGCTCTGTCCTTTGAACCATTCTTTTAGTTTATCC
>JAEYQZ010000275.1 GCA_023409695.1 Methanobacteriota archaeon
GTCATGTGTAATTTCAGCACAGCTTCTTTCAATTAAATCATTCAGATTAAAAAGTACATTATTTAGTTTGGATTCCATGTCTATGGCCTGGTACATCTCCTGCTTTGTTCCAACCCTCGAGTATTCCAGTAAATCCATGATCATCTGTTTCATCCGCACACTCGCATCCACGATGTAACCCATGAACTCATCAGCATCCCCATCAAGCTTTCCTTTGTAGCGCCTTTCCATCAATTGAGTGAAACTGGCAATGGTCCTGAGCGGTTCCTGCAGGTCATGGGACGTGACATACGCAAACTGCTGTAATTCCTCATTTGAACGTTTAAGTTCCACCAAAAGATTTTTAATTTCCTGTTCTGCTTTTTTGTATCCTGTGATATCTGATGCAATACCTGCAATTCGTGATATTTCACCAAATTCATCCTTAACAAGAAATGCTTGTGTCCATATCCAGACAATTTTACCATCAGGCCGTATTATACGATATTCAAAGCCTTCACTAACCTTATCAATTTTACTGGATTTGCCCCATATCCTTTCAATAACTTGATCTCGATCTTCATGATGTATAGATCTGATCCATGACATGGGATCATTATGCAAACTCTGGCAGGTGCGCCCCCATATCCTCTCATAGGTAGGGCTTATATAAATTATCTTACTCATTTTAGGGTCGCTAATCCAGAATACTTCACCAATATTCTCTGCTATCTGGCGGAATTTCTCTTCACTTTCTTTCAATGCATATTCTGTTTTTTTACGCTCAGTGATATCATTACAACTTATTAAAATGTCTGGAGGTGCATTTTCTTTTTTAAGTAATGCAAAATGGACATCTATCCAGTGAATTTTACCATCATGTTTTATTATCCATGATTCAAATGGTTTAACCAGTTCTCCTTTTATCAATTTAGAAATTCTTTCAGAATGGGCATGCATTTCCGCTTCAGGCACAAAATCTAGCTCGGTAAATCGCGTCCCAATTAGTTTTTCCCGTGATACCCCTGCAAATTCTTCTGCATTCTTATTACAATTTTTAACCGTGCCATCTAACCCTAAAAGAACTGTGTAAGCCGGATATAATTCAAAAAGAGTTTTATAAATTTTTTCGCTTTCTTTTAACGATTCAAAAGTTTGTTTAGGAATAATTACATGACTTCCCACATCTATAATTGATTCTGATTTAGAATATGATTCCATGAACTTTTTTAAGGTAGTTTTACTTTCCTTAAGTTCATTTAGAGTCCCCTCAGGTGAATTTTCTCCCATAATTCCAGCCTACACTCTTGTATTTCTTCAATCCAACTAATCAAGAATATTATACTATCTCACATAAATTTTTTATGACTTAACCTTAAATCAGAAAAAATAAGATAATAAAATACAAATTGAGGGTTATTTAACTAAAAATAAAAGAATATTGATTAAAATAAAAATTGAAGATAGGTATGTATTTTTAATCATTTAATACAAAACTGAACGCATTAGCTGCATGTAAAAAAGCAAAGCTAATTAATATAAACCCCCAATACAGAATAAAAAATCAGTTAAATATAAAATTAAGGATTGATGAAATGGACTGGAAAATTATAGGAATAAGCGCCCTGGTTAATGCAGCCATAACTAGTGTTTTATCATTGATATTCTTCCCCCTCGCTTTTATAGGTCCAATTATTGGCGGATTTTTAGCATCTTACCCAAGTAAAGGGTTTGAAGACTACGAAGAAATGGATGAAAAGGATGGGGCTGTTGTAGGAGCAATTTCAGGGTTAATCGGCGGTTTAATAATAGCTTTAATATTCGTTCTGGGCTTTGGAAATATAAGTGCCATTGGATTAAAAATAGGGTTAGACAATGTCTTAACTACAGGATATGTTGTCCTTCAATTATCCATAATTATAAGCCTGGTTTTAGGATTGGTGGGAGGAGTTATTGGAGTAGTTGTCAAAAGGTAATTTAGACTTTACCCCAATTCATTTAAAGCCATAAAATACACATTTTTTCCCAAATTAGTTTAGCATTAACTATTTTATCAGTATATGCTGCTTTTATTAACTATTTATCCTAAAGCAAAATTTCTACTTCACTAATTAACCTTTTAGTGGATTCAATCATACCCAATGCAACTTTTTCATCATAAATATAACTGTAATCTGCCATTTCCCTTGCTTTCATAGCAGAATCAAAATCATAGTAAATATCATCACTTATAACTCCATAATTTACAAATAAAGTTTTAATTGCAAATTTAAGTCCAGAATGGCTCTTTTCCTTGTAACCCCTACTAAAAAGGAGCCCCCTAAAAGCATGAAACATCGAATAATAACTTTGAACTATTGCCCATTTGTAATTCTCGGATTTAATGGAATTTTCTGCAGATTCTAAATCATAGCGTGCTTCTTTAAGCTCTTTTTCAATTAGTTCATAATCGATGCAAATCTGTACTATATTACCTTTTTTGTATCGATTGTAGCTCATTTGAATTCTCCTTTTTTAGTCAAGATTATTTGTTAAACTAATTAACTCATTGAAATCATGTCATTTCCATATTTTATTCTTTTTGAGTCCCATTATCCCTTACGCTCACTATCACGATATTAATTACAAAATCCATTATATTATTTTATCAGTTGCAGAATAATTTTATTATTTCCTATTAAATACAAATAGAAAGACTTAATTATTAGTTTTCAGAGATTTCACTCAATTTCATAATATAAAAATTTAACACATGAAGCAAAAATAGAATGTTCTTCGTTATAGTACAGTTTAACGAAATTAATACTTTAATTTTCTATTTAAAATCATTATTCGTTGATTATATAAACAGACACTAAAAAGTAAAAATAGATCATTCCACTGTTTTCTCTTTTAAATTTTCTTCGTCCAGCTTCTTTTTTATCCTTTCCAATGCTTTTGATAGTTCAAGGCTTGAATTAATATGATCTGCTATAAAATCCGTGATCAGGTCTTCATCATTAATTTCTTCATTTTTAGAATA
>JAEYQZ010000039.1 GCA_023409695.1 Methanobacteriota archaeon
GTATTAGCTCTTATAATATCTAATCTTGTATTATATCCAGTTATTGGAATTTTATTCAGCTATTTTTTCCTGCCTCCCCAAGATATTTACGTTGGGATAATTCTTTTGTGTTTTGCCCCTTCACCAGTAGTTGCTGCATTATGGACCGAACTTTCAAATGGTGATGGTACCATTTCTGTAACCACAGCACTGTTTTCCATGATGTTGAGTATATTTATTTACCCAGTAATCCTTTACTTTATGGGCATTGCATCACCTGATCTCGCATTATCGATATTTAAACTTCTTGCTTTGTCTATATTTGCTCCAGCAGCCATTGCATTATTTTTACGAGTGGAGGAAGATAAATATATCCCTGCCAAAAATATGATTACTCTACTTTCCTCTTTTGTGAGCTTAATTATAATAATAATTGCAATCGCCCATATGGTATCAAATGTGATGTCTAATGAATTCAGCCTAATTTTGCTGTTGAGTATATTCGTTATTGTTTTACTTATAGCAGGTTTTGGTTATGGATACATTTTAGGCAAGCTGTTTAAAACACCTAAAAAGGACAGTATTTCATTTTTATATTCAAGCAGTATGAGAGATGGAATTATTCCATTAAGTGTTGCAATTACCTATTTTTCCTCAAGTTCAACTATTGCATCTACAGTACTGTTAATTGTGATGCCCTTTTTAGTTACTGGAGTTTATTACATTCTACGCAGATGATTTTAGTTTACTTTCTTAATTTCTCCATTTGATTTTTATAGTAAAAAACCAAATTTTCGGGATTAATGGGTTAAAAAATTTATTTATACGCCTTAAAACTTAAATATAAATTTAATCAATTACTGTCAAATTTACAAGTTTAAAATGTTACATTATTCACTATTAATTAAACCAGTACTCTCACGAAATTGAATTTGATTCAGCTTTTGATACAAATTTCAATTTAATCCGCTACATTTAGATTAGATAGTTTTATAAATCTCAAAATAAATTTAATATTAACAGTGTAAAAATATTCCAGTTAATGAGGAGTTTCTATGAATTCAAGAAAAGCAGGGAAGCTTTTTATAGTTTTAATGATATCTTTGATTGCATTTGGATTAGGATCATGTGCAAATGTCTTAAATTCAGGTAATGACATTACCTCTGGCATATTGCCTTCTATGATTGCTTCAAATACCAATGAGCAAATTTCAACTATAGGTGATCCTTCCTTTGAACCAATCCATCTCATGAGACAGTTTTATAATACCACTAATTCAACCAATTCAACTTCAACAAATAATACAGGTAATTCATCCAATTCATCTAAAAATTCATCTAAAAATAGTACATGGTGGAATAATTAAGTTTTAGATAGGATTCATTTTAAAGGAAGCGGACTTATTACTAATTAAAAATAAATTTTTAAAATTTATTTTAATCATATTCCAACACTAACAGGCGTTATTTAAATATTTTAACGTTTAGTATACATTTTTAGAATTCACAGAATATATAAATAATAAAGACATATCTTTTTATGATTGTAGAATTCTATTTTTTTTAAATTGGTAGATAATCATGATAATTTTACGGCGTAACAAAAAAATTGTGGAGTTATTTCCCATTGGAAGCTCCAAAGGAGCATTAAATTCAAGGAGAAAACCTCTTTTTTATGGATACTTACGGCTTAAACGAACCAATAACCAGATACGGCCTTACAAATTTATAGTAAAAAAAGGCGATAAAGAGTCTCTTTTTCCTCCAAGTGAAGCTATGAAAATTTTAAAAAAACAGAACGTTTATTTAATCAATGGAGACGAAGAGATAGAAGAGATGCTGGATTCTCTCAACATTGAATTTAAAAAAACACGAATCTGCAGACACTGTACGCTGGAAGGATACATAACCGTCATAAACCGAAATTCTGCTTATTTATCTAATAAAGAGTACATATGTAAATTATGTGCTGAAGAAGAGATTAAACGTGAAATAAAGTACAAAGGTCTTAGTTTAAGTACATTTAATAATTTTAAGAGAATGCTAGATGAAACTGGTGATCTTGATAAAGTTTTAAGCATTTTTGATCCTAAATTCAACCCGGTGAAGAATCCAAACCTAACTTTATTTGATAAAATTGTAGTTGGTAAGGATAACACCCCTAAAATGGAAATAGATAAGATTAACATCCCCGATGAATTTAAAAAGGTATTAAAACTACATGGCAAATACTTACTGCCCGTACAATCTCTGGCTTTACAAAATGGACTTCTTAAAGGGGAAAATCTTCTTGTTGTATCGGCGACTGCAAGCGGGAAGACTTTAATTGGCGAAATTGCAGGCGTGCCAAATGCAATGAAAGGTAAAAAATTCATGTTTTTAACACCACTTGTAGCACTTGCAAACCAAAAATACAGAGATTTCAAGAAAAAATACGGGAAATTAGGACTAAAAGTCGCTATAAAAGTAGGTATGAGCAGAATAAAAGCAAAAGAAGAGCTCACACTTCCAGATGATGATGTAAAAAATGCAGATATTGTTGTCGGTACCTATGAAGGGCTTGATTTTCTGCTGCGTTCTGGAAAAGCAGGAGATTTTGGAGAGCTTGGTACCGTTGTAATTGACGAAATACATATGCTTGACGATAAAGAGCGCGGTCCTCGGTTAAATGGACTTATAAAACGTTTAAAATCTCTTTTTAAAGATATACAAATTATTGGGCTCTCTGCGACAGTTCAAAATCCCCAAGTGATTTCAAAGGAATTTGGAATGAAGCTTGTTGAATACGACAGGCGCCCAGTTCCTCTAGAAAGACATCTAATATTTGCAAAGTCAGAATATGAAAAAACAGATATAATGACCAAACTTGCAAGGGCAGAATATAAGAATGTCTCTAAAAAAGGATTCCATGGACAAACTATCATATTTACAAATTCAAGGAGAAAAACACATTCTATTGCAGATTATCTAACAAAAAGGAATATTAAAGCAGCAGCATACCATGCAGGGCTTTCATATTCAAAAAAGAGCAAGATAGAAAAAGATTTTGCAAATCAAAAGATTTCAACTGTTGTAACAACCGCCGCACTTGCTGCAGGTGTGGATTTTCCAGCTTCACAGGTTATATTTGAGGCCTTACTAATGGGAAATAAATGGCTATCCAATAATGAGTTTTCTCAGATGCTTGGAAGAGCAGGAAGGCCAACTTACCATGATATTGGAAAAGTATACCTGATACCCGAAGTGGGAAGAAAATATGGGGAAGAAACAGAAGATATGCAGGCTGTAAGCTTGCTTGAGAGTGATGTAGATCCTATATACGTACAATACGACGAAGATGATGTGTTGGAACAGTGCTTAGCAGATATATGCTCTGGAAGAGTACATACGTTTGAGGAACTTCAAAATGTCTATAAAAACCTTGATCTTCCATTAGGTATAGAAGAAGCGTATGATGTTATACACGATGCAGGTTTGGTAAAAGAAAAAGACAGTAAATTATCTTCAACAAGTTATGGAAAAGCGGTCTCTGTATCTTTTATGGATTTAAAAGCTGCAGAATACATAAGAAAAAGTATAAATCCTAAAAATCACGATAAAAAGAAGAAAAAACGCATAGATCCTTTGGAAATTGTAGTAAAACTTGATCCTTTTGAAAATGCCTACATGTCAAACAGGTTAAACAGAAGACTAGGTAAAGCTCTTAATATCAACTTATCTGCAAGATTATTCGCTGATTCCACGCTTGATATACTTTCTTCTGCAGAAACTATTTCAAAACTTGACCCTAATCTTCAAGATGCACTTGTAAACATGCAAATCGAATTCATGTCCTGCAGGTGTAAGGATCGACCATTCTGCAAGTGTTTCCAGGAGGAACTTTCCAGAAGAATCCTGAAACAGAGGATGATCAAAAAAGATCCTGTAGATATCAGCAAAAAGCTCCTAAAGACTTATCAAATACACTCTTATGCCGGAGATATATTCTCATGGCTTGATTCGGTGATAAGAACACTTGAAGCTATAAGAAGAATTGCAAATGCCTTTAAAAACCATAAAATAGCAAATGAATGCTCGAAACTTATAAAAACTATTGAAAATTAATGTTCAGTAGTTCATTTAATTTTTTTAAAGTACAATCTTAAACTCGAATGATCTTTAAAATAAATTAATCATTTACCAATTTTTTAATATCCTTGAGTATATCATCAACAGCTGTTTCAAGCAATTGCTGGCCTAATTCCAGATTTATACATGCTCCTTCCTTTTCAACAGCTCTTGCACCCTCGTTTATCCCTTCATTAATATTTCTTGCCTCTTCAAGCCCAACCATACCCACTTCAGGATATTTTTTAAAATCACAGTGTCCTGCTAATTTAGATTCATCGACAATATTTAAAATGCTTCCCATTGAAAGTTCGCCTGTTCCAGCATGTGGACCTTCAATTTCTACTATTTTATTATTAAAAACTATTTTAAGTTCTAATTCTTTTTCGATCTTTTCTATATAATCAATTAAGGGAATATTCCCACCATGACCATTAACCAGAACAACTTTTTTGATATTCAAGTATTTTTTTGCACTTTCAAGTACCAGAAACAGTTGATCTTCTGCTAATTTTTGGGCATCTATGTGAATGCCGTGTTTAACGTAATCATATTCTGTTGCTGCATGAAGTATCCCTAAGAATTTTGCACCGCTTCTTAAAGATGCTTGAAGTGCAAGGTATGCTGCAATTTTAGAATCAGTATCTATGGGAAGTGCAGCACCATGATTTTCAAGGTGAGATCCCACTGCAAGAACCCCAATTTCATGTACCCCTGAAGATATAACATTTCCTGATGAGTATCTAAGTTCCATAATTATCCACTTTTTAAAATACACTTATAAACTAAAATCTATATGACTAAATTCCATAATTTGTCACCAATATAATGAATTGCACTTACCGCTTTTCCTTCATTCCTTTCTACCATTTCAGGTCCTGAAATAAGTGCTTTTCCTATTGCAAGGGGTTTTCTGTGAGTTTCTTCAATTATAACCACAAAATCTCCTTCCTGTATATCAGAATCAGCTTCAACAATGCCCGGACTCATCACATCTGCACCTTTTGCAACGAATTTAACAGCACCCATATCCACTACAACATACCTTTTAGTAAGTTCAAGTTCCAGAGCTCCTTTAATTGTTGGAAAAGGAACATCGTCGATCATCATGATTAACGGTTTGCCATCAACCAGTATCACATCATAAAGGTCACTCTCAAGAATTTCAACTTTACTCTTTGGAGAAATTAATGTGGAAAAATCTCCCAGTTCCTTTGTTACTTTCTTTAATTTCTTTTTTTGAAGATAGTATCTTTTCCTGATTTTCAATTTTTAACACCTGATTAAAACTATTTATATTTTGATTTAATATTTATTTATAGTGAATAACGTAATGTTTTACTTATAACTTTTAGATACTGATTAAATTTACTGCCCATATGTACATAAATCATTTCTTACTTATGTTATGCTTCAAAAATGCCGATGCGTATATTGGATAACGTGCATTTCCTAAAAGCGACGAAACTATGTTATATATAATCTAAGGGTAAGATACATTTTTAAATTGGATAATATTAAATTTAAAATATATTATATAGGGTTAACAAAATAAAATTTAAATAATCTAAAATGGTTAATATATTCTAAAAAATATTTTGGGTGAATTTACAATAACCTTAAATTTAATAAATCAGTTATCTTTAAATTTAATCTAAACATTATAATATTAACGGTGATTAGATTCATCATGTGATTATATAGGTCGGTATTTATTTTTAAAATACCATAATCTAAATTTTATATAATTTTAGATTGGGGCCTGTGTAACTTCATTAAAACAGTATTTTATTCAAGACTTAAATACAATTAAATACCAAAAAATACATACTAACCATCACTACCATTCCATTTTAATGGATACATGGTTTGTTTTAAAAAATCTGATTTCAAAAAATATTGAAGTAAAATGATGGATATTTTGTTGACTTATGACCAAATTCCATGTTATACTTTAAATTTGATGAAGGATACATTTAAATATAAATCACACCAACAATGAAGTTATAGGAAAGGTGATAATTGTGAGTGTACAAAAGAATGTGAATGTTTCAAGACCACTTGACGCGTTAGGTAAATCATTAAACTCCCAAGTATTAATCAAGCTTAAAGGCGGAAGAGAATTTAGAGGAGTTTTAAAAAGTTTTGACATGCACATGAACT
>JAEYQZ010000160.1 GCA_023409695.1 Methanobacteriota archaeon
GCGGTTGGAAAAGTTCTGAAAAAAATTAGTTCATGATGAATTAATTCATCATTCAGCGCTGTTCAAGTTCTGTACCCCTCGTGCAGTAGAAATTGTATTTGACTCCAATTCCATATTCCTGTGCAAATGGGCATGTTGGGCACATACATCCTCTCTCTTTAGTTATACAGTTTTCACTCTTTCCAGTTACACAAAATAGTAATTCGTCAGCTTCTTTTGAACATTCATTGTAGGTTGGGCAGACTGGACATATACAATCTGCATTCATCTGGTTTAATGAACTGGATTTATCTTCTTCTGACATTTGATTTAATTCATCCATTTTTTCTTCAAACTTGTCCATTTTAATCCCTCTAATAAATTATCTGTTAAATTACTGCTATTGCCCAGTAAACAAATATCAACCATAGTATAACCAATACTGCCGCACGAATTAGTGGTAAATTGCCAAATTTCATTTTAGATATCTTAGAACCAACATACCAACTTAGAATAATTAATATTACCAGTAGAATGCTGTTAATGATACCTACTATATTTAAAGGGTCTTTGGATATGACATAAATCCATACAATGGCAGTTATAATTATTCCTAACCATAAAACTGGCCTAATTGCACTGTTTAATTTTACTGTTAATTGTGTAATTTCCTCTGATTTTCGAGACATTATAAGCATTGCAAACAGGACCATTATAGATCCAAGAGCTAATATAATGCCTAAAAACTCAAAGAATAATGCTGTAACAGATTTACCGAATATCTGTTCTTTAAGAAGTGGTATTGTTATAACTGCCTTTAGAGATTCATCTGCTGGAAAGGATTCTATAGATCCTACTGCCATTGAGTATTTGCCTGTATTGTCAGCGTTGAATACTTTGATGTAATATGTTCCTGCACTAACATTTTGGGTGAATTCAGGACCATGTAAGTAGTAATCACCTCCAAATTCCTCAAACATGGTGGTCCAATTTGATTTTGTCCCATCAAGCAGTGCTATGGTTTTTCCAGATGAATCTGTTATCTGTGCGGAAATAAAATTACCGCTTATGCCTGGACTTTGCGGCACGAGAATGCTAATATATAATTCAAATGGTTTATCTGAAGTTATTTTATAATAATCTGGCTGTCCATTCAAATTTCCATAAAAAGCTTGAGATATCTCTGGATTCTGCACAACAATTGGATTGTTCATTGAACTGTTTATTCCCGTCTCTAAACGGGGCTGATGTGCGCTTACGGCACAAATAGACAAAAATAAAACAATTAATATAATTAAAGACTTTAATCCAAAATTTAAATATTTTTGGTCAGTCATGCTATATTTTATGTAATTAATATTAAATAAAAATTTCTAATGGCACTGTAGGTAGCTAATAGCACAGCTGTAACTTTAAAATGATTTATTTTTTTTTAAAAAACAAATAGCGAATTTTATACATATTTATTTTGTATTTATGGGAATTAGCTGATTTTTTGATTATATTGTGCTTTGTTAATGCATCAAAGGTGTTATTTTCTAAATTCAAATGCCTCTATAAATATATTAATTATATTAAAAATAGTAATACTATTGAAAAAAATATTGTTGAGGTGAAAATATGGTAAATATTGATTTTAACATGGAGAACATTCAAAAGTGTCTATGTCCGGGATGTCCAGTTCAAGCTAAAAGTGAATGTGTACAGGATAAACTAAGTAAATTAAAGTCCCAAAGTGGGGGAAATCCAAGTAAAGAAGATGTACCTGGTGTTTACTGTTCAACAGGAAAAGCTACATGTGACGGGCTCGATCCAAGCCAGATGTGTCAATGTGGTCAATGTGAAGTATGGAAAGAAAACAAATTAGGTGAAGGGCAACCTGGAGGCTACTACTGCGCAAAAGGAGAAGCAAGATAAATAAATTATTTAATTAATTTTTTATTTTTTTTTATGATAGTTTCTTACATATATGCAATACTATCTGCACTTTTTGAAGCCCTGAGAAATGTTTCCGGTAAGATGGGACTAAAAGATATGGATGAATATCTTGTTACATGGGCATTTGGATTTTTTGCACTGCCTTTTTTAGTTTTTCCTTATATTTTTATAAGTATTCCATCACTTGGAAACCAATACTGGATTGCATTGATTTCAGATGGTATCTTGAATGTAGTAGCAACCATCCTGCAATTGAAATCCATGAAACACTCTGATTTATCTTTAGTAATTCCATTAACGTCGTTTACACCTCTATTTTTATTAATAATGGCTCCATTAATTCTCGGCCAGTATCCGACATTTCTTGGCATAATTGGCGTTATTTTTATCGTTATAGGTTCTTATATACTGAATACTAAAAGAAAAGTAGTAACTACACAAAGAAGAACTTCAGATTATCTAGACCCTTTCAAAGCAATGGTAAAAGAGAAGGGTCCAAAGTTGATGTTGATAGCTGCTTTCTTATTAAGCATAACTTCAAGTATAGATAAAATCGGTATCACAAACTCTTCGCCTTTATTTTGGGCTGTATCTGTGCATGTATTTACATCAGTTACTCTTGCTCCTGTTTTAATACATGAATTTCGTAATCATACGAAATTGACGGGAATGGATATTAAACTTTTATTTGCAGTTGGAATTTTCAGTGCTTCATCATTAGTGGCTCAGTATATAGCTATTACAGCTCTCCTTGTTCCATATGTTATTGCAATTAAAAGAACAAGTGCTATAATGAG
>JAEYQZ010000221.1 GCA_023409695.1 Methanobacteriota archaeon
TTGATCCTGATTTAAAAAAAATATTTTCTTGCTATCTATGAATATATTAAAAATAATTGATAAGTACATTAACTTGTATAATGAAGTAAATATATTTTATTATCACTCATGTAAGGAATGTTTTTGCTAATATTAATCTAATTATATGAAATAGCATTACTTAAATCAATCAATAAACTATCAATAAATATTTTACACAAAATAATTGAACATGAGCGTACTACATATATACCAATAACTTAAAACGCTAATTTTAATAAAATTTGACTTATATTTAAATTAAATTAATAAATATGTTGTTGTATAACTTCCAATTGAGCATTATATTATAGAATTCAATAAATTAATCACATAGAGTTGAGCATATAATTGATTATAGGCAAGACATTTTTAAATGGTGAATAACATAATTTATTTAACTTATAGATTGAATAAATTTTAATTGATTACATTTAACTCTTTAAAAACGTTGTTGTGATTAATAAAATGAATATCTACTATTTAGTAATTTACTATAAGTAAAGGTGATTTATATGGCTAATGAAATTAACACCCTCATAAAAAACTTAAAAGATGGAGATGTAGAAGCTAGAAAGGAAGCAGCAGAAGAAATTGGTAAATCAGGAGATTCAGATGGAATTGAACCTCTTATTGAAGCTTTTAGCGATGAAAGTCCTGCAGTTAGATTCCAGGCTGCTAAATCTCTTGGAGAAATAGGGAATCCTGCAATAGAACCATTAATGGAAGCTTTAAAAAATGATAACGAAGGAAAAATAAAAAAATATATCACCCTTGCCCTTAAAGACATTGGTGATGTCAGCGTTGTCGATACTTTAATCGATATTTTAAATGATGATGATTTTGCAGTTCGAAAATTTGCAGCAAAAGCTTTAGGGGAAATAGGAGATAAAAAAGCTGTTGAACCTCTTATTGAGTCATTAACTGATGAAGATTGGGGAGTTAAAGTAGCTACACTTAAAGCCCTGGGTGATCTTAATGATGAAAGAGCTATAGATCCAATTAAAAAAGCAAGAAGGGCTGCTACTGGAGATAAAGACCTTAAAAAAGTTGCAAATAAAGCTTTAAAGAAAATAGGTAAATAATTTTAATTAAAATAATTATTTTGAATCATGATTTAAATTTTTTTACGGCTTAAGTTCCGTCTTTTTTTCTTATTTTTTTAAGAATGTTACCCATGACACCGCCTTTTTCCATTTCCTTGATAATATTATCCTTTTCCTGGACTACGCCCCAGAGCAGTTCATGGCTTTTCTTTAATTTATCGTATTCATCCTTAGTTAATTCAACTTCATTTATTTTAAGCCGTAAAGATTCTTTCTCAAGGGTACGTAAATCAGTTAATCTTTTAACTTCTCTTTCAAGGTCTTTATTTGCAGCATTTAAATCTTTATATTGGTTATAGATAGCATTAAGTTCTTCTATGTCCTTATTAAGCATTTCAACTTCAGCCTGATAGCCATCATTAACCTTTTTAATATCTAACTGGAGTTCTTCAATCTGCGATTCATGCAAATCACTGAGATTTCTTATTTTTTGATCTCGTTCCATTAATTCATGATCTTTCTCATCTAATAATTCTCTTAGATTAAGAATTTCCTGATCTTTTTCGCTTAATGACTGCTTTAGCTCGTTAAAACTAGAACTTGTGTCTTCTGAACCTTGAAATTCCTGCTGGAAATCTGCCTCACTTAAAATTACAATATTTTCTATATCTTCAAAATTAGTGCCTTCAATTTGCTCTTTCTTGACAGGTATCATATACCGTCGGGTAATCTTTTTAGTGCCATCTTCTGATTTTGCCTTTGATGTTCTTTCATATTTTTTAAGTTTGCAGTATAAAACAGGGATATCTTTCATTGAATGTGAATATATTAACTTCTAATATATAACTTTTGAGTTATTTTAGATTAAATTAATTAAATGCATTTGTAATAAATTATTTAGATAAAAACATACAATATAAAAAGATATGAAAACTGATCCAGAAAAAATAAAGATTTATTCATCTCTAACTGGAAGTGTAGAACTGATGGAAAAGGTAGAAAAAACTGATGAAGAATGGAAAGAAATACTTACTCCTAAACAGTTTGATGTATCGAGAAAAAAAGGCACTGAAATGGCATTTACTGGAAAATATCATGACTGCCATGAGGATGGAATTTACAGGTGTGTATGCTGTGACATTGATTTATTTGATTCTAAAACAAAATTTGAATCAGGAACTGGTTGGCCTAGTTTCTGGGAGCCAATAGCAGAAGAAAATGTGAAAACAGAAACAGATGAAAGCCACAATATGATCCGAACTGAAGTTTTATGTACCCTTTGTGACGCTCATTTGGGCCATGTATTTGATGACGGCCCCCCACCAACAGGAAAAAGATACTGTATGAATTCTGCATCTTTGAAGTTTGTTAAAAGATAAACCTTTTGAGTTAATAAAACTTTATTTTACATTTTATTTTTCTATTAATTCATATATATCTTCGCGCCTGCCTTTTAATACTGGTAATTCATCACGTACTTCTTTAATTTTAGATAATTTTATATTACCATAAATTATTTCTTCTTTCGCACTGGCTCTAACTAAAATCTCACCCCAAGGGTCAGCAACCATGGAATTACCATATGCAACATATGAAAGTTCTTCGTTTCGAGCAGGAGATGCAGCAACCATGTAGAGTTGATTATCAATTGCCCTACCTCTAATTAAAGTTTCCCAGTGCGCAGGGCCAGTAGTCATGTTGAATGCACCAGGTATAACAATTAGTTCTGCCCCTTCAAGTGCCATAAGCCTTAAAAGCTCAGGGAACCTTATGTCATAACATATTGCTACTCCTATTTTGCAGAGTTCTGTATCAATTAAAGTAATCTGATTACCTGCACTTAAAGTGTCTGATTCTTTAAAACTAATCTTTCCAGGAATATCAATATCAAAAAGGTGTATTTTCCTGTGAGATCCAATTATTTCTCCCTTTCTATTAAATATAAAACTGGAATTGTATAATTTATTATCATTTAATTCAGGTATGGAACCTGCTATAACATATATATTTGAATCTTTTGCTGCTTCTTTCATTGCTTTAAGAGTTTTACTGTCTTTTTTCTCTTCTGCATATTCTTTAAACTTTTCGTTGTCGTATGGACAATTGAACATTTCGGGTAAAATCACCAGATCGCTTTTATTTTCTGCTGCTGTTTTAATCATGTCTAAAGCATTCTTTATATTAGAATCTTTATCATCAATGACCTTCATTTGACATAAAGCAAGTTTAAACTGGTCTTTCATTTAATCACTATATTTAATTTTTAAGGTCATGAGACTGCCTTATCATATCAATCCAGAAATCTTCAAGGCTTTTTAAAACCTTGATGAAACTATCAAGATTTGCAGGTTTGGTTATAAAAGAATTAGCATAATTATATGTTTCAGAAATATCTTCAGGTGCACTGGATGTGGTCAAAATTATAACAGGAATAGATTTTAAACTTTCATCTTCCTTTATTTCTACTAGAACTTCACGACCGTCTTTACGAGGTAAATTAAGATCCAGTAACACTAGATCTGGTCTTGGAGCATTTTTATATTCTCCTTTCTTATATAAAAATTCCATAGCTGCTATACCATTGTTTACAACGTGCATTTTATTTTGTGTTGCAAAATCCTTAAATATTTCCTTTATTAAGCGTACATCAGCCGGATTATCTTCAACTAATAAAATTTCCACATAATCGCCTAACAATTGTATTCCTCCCTTGCACTGTTTTATATTTCAATACTGATATACTTTATTAACACAATATCCGTTTATTAATAATAAACTTAAAAATTTTTACATAACAGTTATTAAACTAAAGGTAATATCTATCGGGGGTAAAGATATGGATAATCAAAAGTTACAAGATAAAGGTGATTTGGAAAGGTCAGCAAAGGAATTAAGGAAATTTAAAGAAATTGAATTAACTGTAGATAATTACATACTTGAACTTGAAGAATCAGGTGATTTAACTAATGTCTTTCAATTCACTAAGGAAATGGCTAATATAGTTATCTTTTTAGCAGAAAATGATAGGAAAGGTACACTGTTTAATTTCGTGACAGATTATTTGGAGAAAATGATTGATAAAGGCAAAATAATCCGCCAGGAAAAGGGATTATAAGGTAAACACAGAAATTAATGTTTTTTTAATCTATATTTTAAATATTAATCTCTTTTTTTCAAGTATATATTAGCCTTATTTGCATGGGATCCGTATTATTTAGCTTTGTTAATTGAAATCTGGTTAATAATTGATGGAATAGCATTATTCTCTGTCAGTCCATCTGATTTAATAAGCGGGAATGAATCAACATTCCAAAATAAGGATATTTTAATTTAGACAAGCTCTTTTTATTAAAATTTAGGACAAGTAAATAAAATTTAAAAGTAGATTTATGCAGGTTGATATAATCAGTCATTTATTCCCATTAAGTAAGAATAATCATTTGGTTTATATCCTACAACTACTTTCTCTCCTATTTTTACAAATGGAAATCCGTTAGCGCCATATTCACGCATTTCTTCCAGTATTTTTGTGCGCTCTTCGTCATCTGCTAAATCAAAATCTGTATATTCAAAGGGTATGTTATGATCTTTAAAGAATTCTTTTGTCTTTTTGCACCATGGGCAGGTACTTAAAGTATACATTTTTACTTTTTCCATATTTTTACCTCCTAATACTGCTTAATTTAGATTAAATTAATATTAAATGAATATAAAGGTTCAAATGTGCCTTTTTATAATTGTTATAATTTCATGCTTATCTTATTATTTATCATATAATACTTATTACTTTTGTTATGTGTCAAATAGAACTCTTTTTAAATAAGAGGTAGCATCTATAAAACAGATTACTTATCTAAAAAATTAAAACATGCATCGATTAATTTGCTTGAATTAGAATAAACATCAGAATATCCAACCCACTCTGGAATCTCATAAACAAATACAGGAGTCCCTGTAGCAGCTATAGGGCTGTCAACTTTATTAATTGATGTACTCTCTGCTTTTTCGTCTGTGTTTCTCTGGTAATAGCTGAAATCTGGTAAAATATCATGGATACCCTCAGCGAGATTAACTGATTTTGAGTCCATTGTTGGTGTAGCTATATAATATCCATTACCGTAGCCATATCTGTGGTTATGGCAAATTATCACCAGGTCATAATTTGATTTTTTAATATCTGGAACCACATACTGGGCAGCAAGTCCTTCACCATTATGGCGCCCTATTGTATAATCATTTGGGTTACTGGTAACGTTTATAACGTAATTTACAATTTCAACGTTGTGTTTACTTACATATGACTTTATGACCTTTGGTACAACATTTTTAGCAGAAGCTTCCCTCGGATGCAGCCCTGTAATCACGGCTATTTTAGGGCCGGAAGAACCGTAATTAGAGTAAACATCTTTAGTTACATATCCTCTGCTATCTGAACCTAAAAAAGAATGATCTGGAGTTATGGAATTATGTAAACCCAGTAAATTTGAGAAAGTGCTATTCGGAATTAGTACTAAAAAGGATATAATGCATAAAGCAGCTAAAATGAAGATTATTTTACCTAAATGGCTTTTTTTATTTCTTTTAGTTGCATAATTTTCATCTGGATACTGATAATATCCATTGATATCCTCAACTAATATTAAATCTCCACCGCATACGCTACATAAGTTCAGACCAGAGCGAACGAAGTTTTCTTGATCTCCAGTCCCCTGATTTTGAATACCTTCTTCATACTCATTTTCTTCAAGTTTATAGTATCCATTACACTTCTTGCATATCAAATAATAATCTGGCACTATTTTTTATTTATTAGAAGTTATTTTTATATTTTTCATGGCATTAATAAATTTTAAAGGATTTTAAATTGAGCATTATCTCATTGACCAGAACATATAACTTTTAAATGGTAAAATAATTGAATTATGTTAATATATCACTTTTTACGGTTTTAATATATTTAAAATAGGTTTTTAAGCAATTTAATCCATAAAATAAAGACTGAAAAGTATTAAAACTTTATTATAACCTCTTAATAAGGTTTATACCATTTAAGAGGCTATCTTAAATATTGGAGGAATATTTTTTGGAAAGTAGATTAAAGTGGATTATATTTACTCTGGCACTTGGAATGTTCCTGTGGTCATTTAGTGCAGGTATTGTAAATATTTCATTACCTACAATATCCCAATATTTGGATATAAGTACTGATATGGTTTCTTTAATAGTAATTATTCATCTTATTACCCTCATAAGTTTTTTACTCATTTTTGGACGTGTAGGAGATATTGTTGGCTATAAAGAAATTTTTGTAATTGGAATTTCACTGTTTACGATTGGATCCTATTTCTGTGGTATATCACTCAATTTTATTACATTAATTATGTTTAGAATAGTTCAAGGTATTGGTTCTGCAATGCTTCTCTCTATGGTACCCGCAATTATATCAAGGGTATTCCATCCAAGGATGAGAGGAAAGGTTTTTGGTTATATTTCACTCACCACAACCCTTGGCCTTGCATCAGGATATGGTACAGGAGGATATGTAACAGAGTATATGGGATGGAACTGGATCTTTTTAATGGTTGTGCCAATAGGTATAATTGCAACTATTTTTGCAGTTAAAATGCTCCCTAAACAAAAAATAAAAGCTAAAAACGTTGAATTTGATGTTGTAGGTTCCATATTAATAGGTTTAACTATTTTAACCTTTATTATGCCATTTAATATAGAAGAAAATCTGGGGCTGGGATTATCATCTATGATTATAACCTTTATTATAGCATTAATCCTTGGAATTGCTTTCATCATATGGGAATTAAAATATCCAGATCCTTTACTGGACCTTTCTATTTTAAAAAATGTTTATATCACTCTCTCTCTTCTTGCAGGATTTATAGCTACTCTTGTCCTTACTGGAAC
>JAEYQZ010000253.1 GCA_023409695.1 Methanobacteriota archaeon
TCATGATAACAAAATCTGCACTATCAAAACCTTCTTTAACCTTTAATGAATCAGGATTTAAATTAACAGGGTTTCCTGAAGCTAAAAATATAAGTTTTATAGGAGGATTATCTGTATCAAGGATAGCATTGCCGATTTTAGGCATAGGAAGCTGTCTTTGATTTTTTCCGCATTCACCAAGTTCTACAGAAGAAAAATCAAAGTACTCAAACTCCTCAAATCCCTGGCTTACACCTCCTCCAGAGACTCCAATGTTTCCAGTTATAGCAGCAAGAGCATCAATCATGCGGAAAGCAAGATGACCCTGCACATATCTGTGAAGCCCCCATCCTGTGATGATACTTGAAGGTTTACCCCTTGCATATTCAAATGCCAATTCTTTTATTTCATCCAGACCAACGCCGCATTTATTTGACAAATATTCAAGAGAAAATTTATCCAGTATTTCTTTGTAGGAATCAAAATTTTTGGTGTAATTTTCTATAAAGTTATAGTCCACATTATTAGTTTCTAAGACTATCTTAGCAAGTGCCATTGCAAGATAAATGTCTGAACCGGGTGCTGGTTGTATAAATTCATCTGCCTGTTTTGCAGTTTTTGTTTTTACAGGATCTATTACTATTATTTTAATTCCATTCCTTTTTGTCTTCCTTAAAATTCTCCAGAGATGCACATCTGTTGCTGCAAGGTTCCTTCCCCAAACTATTATTAAATTACTGTTGAGATGATCAAGGGGATCATGAGATATTTTAACTCCAAAATCAAGTTCCATTGCAGAATGGCCAATTCCTCCACAGACCGTACCATATGTAGTTGTGACCCCTCCTAATAAATTAAAAAACCGCCTGTTCATGGCTTGTAGAGCTGTACGGGCCCCAAACCCTTGATAGTACAGGATTGCTGAACTCCCATATTCCCCAATAACCTGTGAAATCTTTGAAGCTGCAATATCAAGTGCTTCATTCCAGCTTATTTTTTTCCACTCCCCATTTTCTTTTAAAAGAGGGTGAAGAACCCTGTTAGGACTGTAAAAATAAGTTTTCAAATAGTGGGAGGTGTTTTTACATAAAAACCCTGCAGTTACATCATGTTCCTTATTTCCACGTAATTTAATAACTTTACCATCTTCTGCATTTGCTATGATGCTGCATGCACCAGTACAATCCCGAGTACACGCTGTAACAACCGTTTTCAAGAAGTATCACCTTATGAGTATTAAATTTTAATAAAATTAACCAGTATTATCGTTATATTATGTAAATATAATAAAAAAATTTTTGTGTAAAAAAGAGGTTTAGTTTATCCTTTGTGCTATTTGTAACAAAATTATTCTTCTAACTCTATAGCTCCATTAGGACAAACATCAGTACATGTTTCACATAAACTGCATTCTCCAGGGTTCACGATTACTATTTTTCCCCCTTCAAGTTTGAGAATTTCCATTGAGCAGACATCTGCACATTCTCCGCAATCTATACCATCACATTTTCCAAAATCAATTTTTACATTAGCCATTTGTATCTCCCCATTTTAAAAAGTTCCATCTATTTCTTCTATTTCTATAGCCCCATAAGGACAAATTTCTAAACAATTACCGCATAATTTACAATATTCTGGTGATTTTATTGACACATTACCTTTCTTAATGGTAAAAACATTAGTAGGACATATGCATGCACATGCCCCACATCCCGATCCTTCACATCTTCCATAATCCAGTGATATGTTAACTGTTATCAACTTTATCCCGCCTGATGTTTCATAACTTAGATCAGGTAAATTACAATCGCCTTTAGTTCATATACAACCGGTTAGCTCAATAAATGTTTTGAACACTCACTTACAGCATCTTTAACTTTACAGTCCAACTGTATTGGTTTTATTCCTAGTTTTCTAAGTTCAATTGTAGGTTCATTTCCAATTTTATTACAGAGAACTGCTTTGCAATCGTTTATAAGATCTATTGATGCTACCCAACGTTCCTGATGATTATTTAAAGGCATCACTGTTTTTTCTCTTATTTCGTGGAATTTACCTTCCCCATCTTCAATTTCATATATTAAAAATCGATCTGCATCCCCAAAATGCAAATCTACAAGCTTACCGTCTGTTGATGCTACTGCTATCTTCACTTAAATCTCCTCCCTGGCAAATTCTTCCACCATCTCTTCTGGTTCTTCTATCTCATATCCAGCTTCATCATAGTAGAAGTCGAGTATTGTATTTGTTAATTTGTCAACGAAATCAATACCTCCATTATATCCCAGTACAGATATTCTCTGTGCTCCTAATCTATCAAATACGGGGAAACCCACTCTAAACAGAGGAATATTTTCTTCTTGAGCTATGCTGGCCCCATAAGCGTTTCCAATTAAAATATCTGCGCCTGCTTCTTTAATTTCTCTGTGCATATCATAAAGGTCACCACCTGCCAAAATAATAGGTGAAACTCCTTTTTCTTCTGAGATAGTATTGATGTCTTCAATAAACCGTTTACTTTTGGTACCAGTACATACAACAGTCGGGATCATACCCATTTCACATGTAAAACGTGTCAATCCAGATACAAAGTCAGGATCTCCAAATATGGCCACTTTTCGGTGATAGTTGTATGAATGAGCATCTACCATTGCGTCTATAAGCCTACCTCGGTCTTTTTCTATCGATTTTGGAATTTCTAAATCTCCAAGTTGAGATACAGATTTTACAAAGCTGTCTGTATTTTCAAGGCCTATAGGAATAGGTCCAGATATAGATTTAACCCCAAATTTCTTCTCAAGGAATACTCCTGCAGAATCCACATGTTTGGATAAAGAGATTGTACCTAATGAATTAGCCGTATCTTCAATTTCTTCGATGGTTGTTCCACCATCATATAAAGACAGAGTATCTTCCGTAAGTGGTGCGTCAAGGTTTTCTGAGGTGTCTGTCAAAATGATACTTTCGCAGTCCATCTCTTTTAAGATATTTTTAACCTCTTTTACATCTGCTGGTGATATGTTACCTGTGATTATGTTGATTTTCCCATTTTTGACTGTTGGAGTAGCTAAATGCTCAACAAGAGCTTTTACAGTCCTGTTGTATCCTTCAACATGAGATTCAACATAACTTGGGGTTGAAATTGGGATGATTACAGGCAGTTCCTTATCCAGGTTTGCATCTTTGAATTTTTTTATAATCCCTGCCATATCGTCTCCAATGGTTTCTGTTAGACAGCTTGATGTAACTGCTATCATGCTTGGAGACTGTTTTTCGGTGATATTTTTTAAAGCTTTCATTAGATTGAATTCGCCACCATAGATTACGGTTTTTTCACTCATGGAAGTTGATGCAACTTCTATAGGTTCTCTAAAGTGTCGAGTAAGTTGAAACCTTATATATGTGCTGCAGCCCTGAGAGCCGTGAATAAGAGGCATGGAATCTTTAACCCCTAAAAGCGCCTGTATGGCTCCCATTGGCTGGCACATTTTGGAGGGATTTACTACAGCAAATTTTTTATCGTGATGCATTTTAGTCACCTCTCAAACTTGTGGAGGTTAGTTCAAACACTGGACTTGAAACTGAAGCGTCCACTTCTTTTGCAAAGCTTACAAAACCTCTAAATCCTGCAAATGCAGTTATTCTGTCATGGTTAAAGTCACAAAACGGGATTCCAAGCTTTAATGAGATGTATTTCTCTTTAGCACCAGATATTAGTAGATTTGGTTGGTGTTCTTTAAGAAGTCTGGTGAGTTCAGCTGAATTTGCATCATCTACAATTATGGTACCATCTCTAACAGCTTCCTTGATCATTTCATAATCTTCTCTAATTCCATTTTTTGTTCCTGACATCATTACATCCATACCTAATTCTTCAAAAGGCCTTACAAGAGACCATGCTTTGTTACCTCCCACATAGAGAGCAACAGTTTTTCCAGTTAATCGCTTTTTATATTTTTCAATTTTATGTGCTACCTCTTTGAGTCCAGATTCGATTATTCTTTCAGTCCTCTCTATCATTTCTTCGTCTCCAAAGAAATCAGCTATATCCCTTAAAGAGGCTACAGTTTGTTCAAGGCCGAAGAAATTGACTTTTATAAAGGGTATTCCATATTTTTTTTCCATTTTTTTGGCAACGTAATTTGAAGATTTTTGGCACTGAACTATATTGAGCTTAGCCCGGTGCGCCTGGGCTATTTCGTCCACATGAGAATCTCCTGTTAATGTACTGATTATATTGACACCCATTTCTTCAAGTAGGGGTTTGATTCCCCAGAGATCCCCTGCAACATTGAATTCACCCACTATATTAATATCAAAGGGAGTAGTTTCTTCAGGTTCTTTTGTTCCAATTACATAATCCAGTAATGCATCGCCGCCTATCCAGTGACCTTTAGTTTTATTGTGGTTCTGGAAACCTTCGGATTGAACTGGTATAACTCTACATCCAGTTATTTCTTCTGATTTTTTGCATACTGCTTTAATATCATCCCCAATTATACCTGCAACACATGTAGCATACACAAATACTGCTCCGGGCTTGTATAATTTATTAAGTTCTATTATGGTTTCAAATAACTTTTTTTCTCCGCCGAAGATGATATCTTTTTCCTGTAAGTTTGTAGAACATCCTTTTTTGTATATATCTTCCCTTGAAGTTTTACTTCCTCTTATATCCCATGTACATGCAGCACATCCTATCGGACCGTGTACCAGGTGAATTGAATCTGTAATTGGCATTAAAACGATCCTTGCTCCACCGTAAACACATGTTCTCTGGGTAACTGTACCTGGAAGACTGGCCTTATCACATACAGGAATAGATAATCCTTCTCCTTTTACACACACGTGTTTTTTACGAGATTCAAATGTTTCAGTAACAGGTTCCATTATAATACCCCTAAATTCTCTCCTTAATTTGTTAATTAATTTAAAAAAAATTGTAATAGACCCGTGTCACTCGAGCCCATCCACCTATTAATCTACTGCTGGAGTTTCCAGTGTTCTGGTTCATAGTATTTTTCAAGTACGGTGTTAGTTATCAGATCCATGAGTTGAATACCACCATTGTATCCAACTATAGGGCGCCTGTGATATCCTACACGGTCATAAACTGGGTAACCAACTCTTACCAGAGGAATATCATTTTCTTTAGCCATGAGCCTTGCATCTGATCCGCCTATCATCAGATCAACAGGATTGTCCTTGAGATACACTTCCATTGACCTTAAATCCTGATCAACCATGGTATCTATCTCAGCTCCAGTTTCTTTGGCTACTTTTTCTATGTCTTTAACAAATTCCTGACTTTTAGATCCAGTAAGAACTAACCTAGGTTCCATACCAAGTTCTCCAACGAACCTTGCTATTCCAGATGTGATCTCAGGATCTCCATAGATAGCTACTGTCTTATCAAAGAGATATCTTGAAGCTACATCTGCCATGGAATCTATCAGTAAACCTCTTTCATCTAAGATCGAGTCAGGAATATCTTGACCAGTGAGTTTTTTCAAGTTCCTTAAGAATTGATCAGTATTTCGAACACCTATAGGGATTGGACCCAGTTCTGCAGGAACATTATATTTTTTCTCCAAAGATAAAGCACCGGAACCAGCATACTTAGTAAGTGATATTGTACCTACACTATTTGCTGAATCAACGATTTCATCTACAGTTGTTCCACCTTTTGGATAATATGGCTTGTATTCTGTTGTAGATGGCCTGAGCGGTGCATCAAATGGATCGGAAATATCAGCAAGGACTATGCTTTCAAGATCCATAAGCTGAAGAATATGTTTTATTTCACGTATATCTCCAGGGTTCACCATTCCAGGAATTATGTTTATCTTCTCATTGGGTTCTGAAGGTTCAGCTACATGATCAGCTAGAGCTTTAATCGTATTATCGTAACCTTTAAGATGTGTTTCAACAAAACTTGGAGTGCTTATTGGCACAATTTTTATTTTTTCAGTTGCTTCTTCACCAATTTTTTCTTTAAGTTCTCCTTTTGCTGTTTTTATAAACCCAATTACATCGTCACCTATAATTTCACTGGAACATGTAGTAATTACACCAATGAAATCAGGTTTAAGCCTTATTGCAACGTTCTGGATACCCTCAACAAGATTTTTTCTTCCACCAAAAACTGCCGCATCCTCGTGGAGAGATGTTACAGCAATTTCGGAAGGTTCCCTGAAATGACGAGAGAGACAATATCTAACGAATGATGAGCATCCTTGAGAACCATGAACCAGAGGAACTGCCCTGCTAATTCCAGTGACAGCCCACATTGCTCCTAAGGGCTGACAAGTTTTTAGAGGATTAATTGTAGCTATCCTCTCCTTTTCCATAAGATTTACGCCCATTATTTTGCCTCCTCTTCAACATTTAGTATATCTGGTTCTTCAGTTTCTTCAAATTCAATCATATTCCATACTGGATTATAGATAGCTCTGTACATATCCCTTGTAAGGTTTAAAAACCCTTCAAATCCGATGTAAGGACCATTTTCATAGGAGTGAATCAAGAGACATGGTACTCCCAATTTATGGACAAAATACTTCTCTTTTACACCACCCATAATCAGATCTATATCATAATCTTCAACTAGTTCCTCCAGTTCGAGTGCATTAGGATCGTCTATTACAAGGCCGCCTTCTTTAACCCTGCTTTTCATCTTTTCAAATCCATCTTCGTGTTCAAACATTGATGAAACACCAGTAACTTCCATTCCTAACTCTTCCTCTAATGGAACCGAAAGGTGATAACTTTTAGGCCCACCAGAGAATATAAAAGCTTTTTTTCCTTTTAACTTCTTTCTATAAAACTCTAATTCAGGCCCTATTTTAGCCATTCTTTTAGCTATTACTTCATCCGCTTTGTCTTCCAGATCAAAGAATCTTGCCACAGTTTTTAAGTTTTCTGCGCAGTATTTGGTACTGAAAAAGTCAGTTTTCATGTATGGAACGCCGTATTTGTCCTCTATCATTTTTGCAATGTAAGTAGAGGATCTCTGACATCTTACCACGCTTAATTTTGCCCTGTGCATCCAACCGATTTCATTATGACAGCAGTCACCTGTGAAAGTACTCAAAACATTTATTCCTATTTCTTTAAAGTAGTCTTTAAGTAACCAGAGGTCTCCATCGATGTTATACTCACCTATAAGGTTTATATCATAGGGCGTAGTTGCCGGCGGCTCTGTTGTACCCACCAATTTACTAAATAGGACATTATTTCCAATAGTATGGCCTTTAGATTGGGTCGGTCCTGCAAATCCTGGTGCATTAAATGCAATAATTGGTTTACCTAATTCTTCTTCCATTTCTTTAGCTACAGCATCCATATCATCCCCTATAAGTCCAGTAGTACATGTTGCATACAGGTAAATTGCGTTAACGAATGGAAATTCTTTATTAGTGTCAAGTATAGCTTGGCGTAGCTTTTTCATTCCCCCAAATACTACATCAGATTCCTGCAAGTCTGTTCCAATAATGTATTTGATATTAAAATCTTTTACTGGGAATTGGCTGCCGTCTGGCATTTCTGTTGTTGTTGGATACCTTTTTGTCCCATAACCATAAGCTGTACATCCCACAGGAGAGTGTACAATATGAGCTACATCCTTTATAGCTCCAGTTATAACACCTTTAGCTCCAGCAAATGCACATCCCCTTTCAGTCATAGAACCCGGTATGGTCTTTGAATTACATTTAGGAAGGCAGTCCTCAGGATCCCCACAGTGTTTTACATATGTGTGTTCTTTCCTCTCAGGGATAGGTTTAGACACCTCAAAAAGTTTGAAAGGCATTTTTAATCTCCTTATAAATTTAATTATAAATTAAAAGAGTGCAATTTTATTAATTTACAAAATTGCGTCTTCTCCTGTTTCTTTTGTTCTAACTCTAACTGCCTCTTCTATTGGGCAAACAAATATTTTACCGTCACCAATTTGGCCAGTTTTGTTTACTTTCATTATAGATTCAACCACCAAAGAAGCATCTTCATCAGGGACAACCAGAGATATCATTCTTTTAGGAACATAACGCATGCTTCCTTCTTCTTTACAAAGATCTTTATTTGAGATATCAAAGGTCACTTCCCCAACGATTGCTTTCTGTCTTCCTCTCCCAAAAACTGCATTTGCAGTCATAGCAGGGAATCCTAAAGCATCAAGAACTTCTTTTGTCCTGTTGATTTTGTTAGGTCGAATAATTGCTATTATTTCTTTCATAAAGACCCTCATAGCCCTTTACTTCGAGTTCTTACAGTATAAGCTTCTTCTACAGGACTTATAAAGATTTTTCCATCTCCAAAGTTTCCAGTAAATGCATTTTCATTGATGATCTCAACTACCTCATCAATTTTTTCGGTTGGAGTTACCAGTAAAAGCATTACCTTTGGAAGTTCGTCATAGTAAATATTATCCAGCCGAATTCCTTTCTGTTTACCTCGCCCAATAACATCCATTTTAGTTAAAGCCACATGTCCCGCATCAGATAATGCATCTACAACTTCCTCTACCGTATCTGGCCTTAGTATTGCCCTTATCATTTTCATTTTATTCTCTCCATTAATTACACTGGTTAATCCATTAAACCATAACTTACAACCATTTCTTCCAATTCGTCCATAGTCATTGGATTTGGAATTACGAAATTATCGTTTTCTATAATTTTCCGGGCTAATTCCGAGTATTCATGAGCTTGATTACATTCTGAATCAAAATCTACTACTGTCCTTTTGTTAAACTCTGCTTTTTGCACGATATTGTCCCTTGGAACAAAATGGATCATCTGCGTCCCGAGACGTTTACAAAATTCTTCCAGGAGTTCTTTTTCTCCATCTACGTTTCTACTGTTACAGATTATCCCACCAAGTCTTACACCGCTCTGTTCAGCGTATTTTACCATACCTTTACACAGGTTGTTTGCTGCATAAAGCGCCATCATTTCTCCAGATGCTACAATATAAATTTCTTCGGCTTTACCATCCCTGATAGGCATTGCAAATCCACCGCAAACAACATCACCAAGAACATCAAAGAAAACAAAGTCATTGTCCTCATAGACTTTCAGATGTTCCATGATTGTAATTGCAGTGATTACACCACGACCAGCACAACCAACACCCGGTTCAGGACCTCCAGATTCGACACATTTTATGTCTTCAAAACCTGTTGACATAACATTGTCAAGATCCATACACGCTTCTTCTCCTTCTTCCCTAAGGGTGTCCATCATGGTGGTCTGCATTTTTCCCCCAAGTATCATTCTTGTACTATCTGCTTTAGGGTCGCAACCATGAATCATAACCCTCTGGTCATGGAAATGAGCCATAGCTGATGCTGTATTTTGAGTAGTTGTGGATTTTCCAATTCCACCTTTTCCATAAATTGCGATTTTTCTTACCATAATAGACCTCAAAAAATTTTTTATTTTTTGTGTTCAGAAATGCGTCGAAATATTCAATTTTGACAGCATGCAAAAACTATGTTTTTGCTGTGTCAAATCAAAGATTTGACGCATTTCTTCAACTCAAATTTGTTTTTTTAAATGAATTTTAATTTTTGATTTTTTCCTCATGCCGGAATAAGGAAACATACTTCCGACAACAACACTTATGTTTTTATCCAATATAAATGTTTCGAAAGATCAGCTTTTGTACCAATTAGAGGCCTATCGAGGCGTATTTTATTGCAATTCAATTAAAATCTTAAAGAATAAATTCATCAAATTTAAGTTATTTTTATGTCCTGAAATTATTTACAATCAAGTAATTTTTAAATCTTGACTATTTAGCACATTTACTATAGATATAATATACAGTTTCTGCAAAACATACATTAGTTAGTTAACACTATCATAGTGCAAGCGCATTTATTTCAGGGCCATATTAACTATAGTTCATTTATTGAGTTATTTATTCAACGTGGTACAATGAATTTAAAGAGAATATACAGCATATCATTTATTATTCCGGCGATAGCAGTATTTTTTATAGCTTTAATTCCGACATTGAAGTACCAGTGGCCTTTAAGCTGGGACATAATTTACCACGTTCAGTATGCAAAAATATACGCACAGTATGGTTTTGTATTAACTGATCCGCTCCTAAATGCACCCTATGGACAAAACATAAATTACCCACCTCTTTTCCACTTTTTAATTGCAGGTTTGGGGAGCATTTTAAAAATAGATTATTTTCAGATTGCAAGATTTATGCAACCATTTCTAGCCATGTTCATTGTTTTGTCAGTGTCCTATGTTACAAAAAAAATTTATGGTAACATTGCAGGTATTTCTGCAGGGTTTTTAATAATATCAAGTTATTTAATTAGCAGGATCATCTTACCTATACCTGAAAATCTTGCTTTAATCTTTTTACCCTTTGCAGTTTACTTTTATTACAGATCCCTTGATGAAGGAGTTTTAAAATACGCATTTATATCGGGATTTATGTTTATTTTAACCATTTTGACACACTTAGTAGCTCCAGAAGTCTTATTTTTAGTGATAACAGCATTTACAATAATTACATTAATTTTAAACAGAAATGTTTCTGTTTTAAAGAATTATGGTGCTTTCCTATCATTTTTTATAATTTTACTGATTGCAGGATTAGTCGCACTTCTTTTATTGAAACCAGACTTTTTTAACAGCATCTTACATCAAGGATTGGCATTAATTAGTTCAGGCATCAGATTAAGTTATAATCAGCCCATGAGTGCATTAGCCTACATCAAAAATATAGGGCTATTAGTTATACTATTTGCGGTCATTGGAGGTATTTTTGCACTTAAAAAAATGGAAAGAAAACATACTTTTATATTTATATGGATTTTAGTTATGTTTTTATTAAGCAACGCTTACTGGTTCGGCATTAATACTGTAACTTACAGGGTTTTGATATATTTACTTATACCTCTTTCAATACTCGGAGGATTCGGTTTAAGTCAGGTTTATTACAAGCTAAAAGACTACAATATATTTTCATCCAGGCCATTTAGATCATTATTTTTAATAAGTATCTTCGCATTATCTACCTTTTTAGGTGTTTTAACTGTTGAGGATCCTGCAATAGCCACTTTCGGGTCTACAACCAAATTTGGATATATCCAGATTTCTCCCCCAGGTGATTCAGAAATAGATATGGCAAAATGGTTCGATGAAAATGGGAATAAAAGCAGATCTGTCCTTGTATCCAATATTTACGCAGGGTATTTCCTAGCTACTGAATCAGAGATGCCAGTTCATTTTAAGTTTGAAAACTTCAACAAAAGCACTCCAAAATCGGTTTTCGAAAAAGAAAAGATAGGTTATATTGTATATGACAAAAGATTAACTTTTACCTCTGAAAATAAAACTATAGAAATGAAACTAGTCTATTCTCTATTTGGGCCACTTTACTACTTCAATAAAGATATTCATACACATATTAATGAAATAATTCCAGATTACGCTAAAGTAGTATACGAAAATAATGATTTTATAATTTGCAAGGTTGAATATTAAACTTAGAATATAGAATAGTCCTAATTATGTACGTATAAACAAGGGTTTCATAATCTTAGTTGAATATAAATTTTCTAAAATAAGTTTAAATATGAGATAACCGAACTATGTTAAGGTGAAATATAAATAGGTTATAATTAGAGGCAGTATTATCTACTACCCTAAATTAGCTTAATTAATGATCTACTTTTAAAAAGATTTTACATACCCATCATAACTTAAAGAAATAGGGTATATATGACAGTTTAGACTAACTATATTAAGACTGATTATTAATGATATATTCAAACTTACCGTGAGGGTCACTATGAAAAAGATAAAAATCATAGAAACAGCATTCAGAGATGCACATCAATCTCTCTTGGCAACACGAATGAGAACTAGAGATATGTTGCCAATTGCTGAAGAAATGGACAAAGTAGGATTTTTTTCAATGGAAGCATGGGGTGGGGCAACATTTGATACATGCATACGCTATTTAAATGAAGACCCCTGGGAAAGGCTCATAGAGCTTAAAGAGCACCTGAAAAAGACCCCTATTCAAATGTTACTTCGTGGTCAAAATCTGGTTGGGTACAAGCATTACCCTGACGATGTAGTACGAAAATTTGTTGAGAAATCCTATGAAAATGGAGTAGATGTTTTCAGAATATTTGATGCATTAAACGATATAAGAAACATGGAATACTCCATAAAGGTAGCAAAAGAACAGGACGCACATGTTCAAGGAGTAATTTCATATACAGTAAGTCCTTTTCACACCGTAGAAAAATATGTTGAATTTGCAAAAGAATTAGAAGCATTAGAATGTGATTCAGTAGCCATAAAAGATATGGCAGGTTTAATAACACCACATGACACATATGAACTAATAACAGCCCTTAAAGAAGAAACAAATCTAAAAATAAACTTACACTGCCACTGCACAAGCGGTATGACACCTATGAGTTACTATGCTGCCTGTCAAGCAGGAGTAGATATTTTAGATACTGCTATTTCACCACTTTCATGGGGTACATCACAACCACCAACTGAAAGTATTGTAGCAGCTCTCCAGGGTACTCCCTATGATACTGGACTTGATTTAAAGCTTCTTACAAGTATTAAAAAGTATTTCGAAGAAATCCGGAAAAAATACAGCAGTATTCTGGATCCTATTGCAGAACAAGTTGATACGGAAGTTTTAATTTACCAGATCCCTGGTGGAATGCTGTCGAATTTTGTATCACAGCTTAAGGTTCAAAATGCACTTGATAGATATGAAGATGTGCTTGAAGAGGTACCCCGAGTTAGAAAAGACCTAGGATATCCTCCTCTTGTAACCCCAACAAGCCAGATAGTTGGAATTCAGGCAGTTATGAACGTATTGGGTGGAGAAAGATATAAATCTGTCACTAAAGAGGTTAAAGATTATCTGAAAGGATTATACGGAAAACCACCTGCACCTGTTGATGAAGATATCAGGAAGAAAATCATTGGGGATGAAAAACCAATAACTGTAAGACCTGCTGACTTACTTAAGCCTCAGCTTGAAAAATGCAAAGAAAAAGGAGAAGAGTTAGGAATTATTAAAAAAGAAGAGGATATTTTAACATACGCTCTTTATCCTGCTATTGCTCCAAAATTCTTACTAGGTGATTGTGAAGAAGAAACACTTGCACCACCTGCAGAAGCTGAGACATGCGAAGCACCAAAAGGAATTCCTACAGAATATGCTGTAGATGTAGATGGTGAAATCTTTAATGTCAAAGTGAAACCAGTAGGTTACATGGAAATAGAAGCAGAAGGCACTCAAGGACCTACAGGCCCTGTTGAAGGAGGAGTAACCTCTACAATGCAGGGAATGATCCTTAAACTCAAAGTAGATAAAGGGGATAAGGTAAATGAAGGAGATGTAGTTGCTGTTTTAGAAGCAATGAAAATGGAAAATGATATACATGCTACAAGCTCTGGAACTGTAGAAGAAATCTTCATTAAAGAAGGAGACACTGTGAATGCCGGAGATACTTTGATGGTTATAAAATAAAACCATATTCCTTTTTTTTATAATTCTTTTTTATATTCAAATAACTCATTTTAAATCCACTGAAATTCTAATATTATACTGCAAAAAAGTATAGATATTTAATAATTAACTATATCATTTAATTTTAAAGGTGAATTATTTTGAAAAAAAGCGATAAAGTAAAGGCTCATTTTGAAGAAGAATCTGCAGAATTTGATGAAATTATCCTTAAACTAATTCCACATTACAAAGATATGATAAATGCATTAATCAGTTCAATCCCATTTGAACAGGATGCTCCAGTGAAAGTTCTTGATCTTGGCTGTGGTACTGGAACTGTAACCAAAACTTTAAAGGAACATTTCAAAAATGCACATGTAACATGTCTTGATTTAGCTGAAAATATGATTGAAATGGCTAAAATAAAATTAAATGACTACAATGACATAGAATATACAGTAGGCGATTTTTATGAGTACAACTTCACAGCTAAATATGATGTAATTGTTTCTTCACTGGCTCTGCACCACCTTGCATCAGATGAAGATAAAAAAAGATTTTACAAAAAAATATACGAGGCTCTGACCAATGGAGGAGTATTTTTAAATGCAGATGCTGTTTTAGCCCCAAATAAACAATTACAAGATATATACACTTCCAAGTGGAAAGAATTCATGAACTTAAGTATCAGCATGGAGGAAATAGAAGAAAAATGGATACCTGCTGCCGAAACTGAAGATCATCCTGTAAAAATAACTGATCATCTTGACTGGCTCCGAGAAATAGGTTTTAAAGACGTTGATGTAATCTGGAAATATTATCATCTTGCAGTTTATTGCGGATTCAAAAAGTAGTTTAGATTCAATATACATGTGACTCAAAATATATATTAAATTTTAAATTTAAGAAATAACGGCTTCAAAGGGAAAATGATAGAATGGTAGTTATTTTAGATCCTCAAAATTCAGGAATATCTGGAAACATGGTGCTAGGTGCACTTATAGATTTAGGAGTAGATGCAGAAGAAGTAGCAGAAGTTATGGAAAATTATGCTTCTCCTTTTGGGGATATCAGCATCAAAATAAACAAAACCAAAAAATCAGGCATTTCTGCAACCTACGCAGATATTATATGCGAAGATAGAACTTCAATTGGTTATACAGAACTTATTGAAACTCTGGATAAAGTAAACTATGAAATTAGTCCAGAAGTTTTGGAATTTGCAAAAAAAGTATTCCATACACTTGCAGAAGCAGAATCTACAGTCCATGGCGTAAGTTTAGATAAAATACACTTCCATGAAGTTGGAGCTGCTGATGCAGTTGCAGATATTATCGGTTCTGCTTACTGTTTCTATAAACTGGGACTTGATTCAAAAAAAATTTATGGGATGCCTGTTGCACTTGGCGGAGGCAGAATTAACAGCATGCATGGGAAGTTAAGTGTTCCTGCTCCTGCAACTCTCGAAATACTCAAAAATGTTCCGTCATTCGGGGGACCTGTTAATTACGAGCTTACAACACCTACAGGTGCAGCCCTTTACGTGAATATGGTAGATGAGATCTGTGATTTTTATCCTCTGGTTACAAACAGCAAGATCGGTTACGGGGCAGGGAAACGTGACCTTGAAATACCAAACGTTTTAAGGGCTGTAAAGGGAGAATCCATTGTTCCAACTGATAAAGTATCCATTCTTGAGACTAACCTTGATACGGTAACCGGAGAAGTTATCGGCCATACATTTGATAAGCTTATGGATGCAGGAGCTTTAGATATCAGTGTGATTCCAGTATTAATGAAAAAAAATAGACCCGGAAATCTTCTAAGAGTAATAACCAAGCCAAAAGATAGCGGAGCAGTATCTGAAGCGATTATAAGGGAAACTGGCACACTTGGAGTTAGAGTACTACCTTATGTTCACAGAAATATCGTAAAAAGAGAAATTGTACCTATAAAACTAGATATTGGCGGACTGGAACATGATATACAGATTAAAATTGGAATGATTGGAGAAGAGATAATAAACTACAGCCCAGAATATGAGGATGCTAAAAAAATAGCACGTGAAACTGGCGTGCCTCTAAAGGATGTTATGAAAAGAGCTAACAATTCATTTAAGAAAATATTAGATAAGTATTAATTATAAAATTCAACAAAGTGAGATTAATGAAAAACAAACCAAAAGCAATATCTGTCCTTTCAGGAGGGCTTGATTCAACCGTTGCAACAGCATATTACAGTGATAAATATGAAATCCATGCCATAACATTCAACTACGGTCAGAGAAGTGCAGAAATGGAAATTAAATCTGCGGGAGCTGTCTGTGAAAAATTAGGGATTGAACACAGTGTTATAGATCTTCCATGGCTTAAAAAACTTGGAAAATCGGCTTTAACTTCTGATGAGGATGTTCCCAAGCTTAAAATAGATGAACTTGACAGCAAGGAAATCTGCGACGAAACAGCGCGAAAAGTATGGGTTCCCGGACGAAACGTGGTTTTTACAGCCATAGCAACATCCTTTGCAGAAGCTGAAAATGCAGAAAAGATCATTGTAGGATGGGACCTGGAAGAAGCAGCTACATTTCCAGATAATTCCAAAGAATTCTTAGATGCATTTAACAATGTTCTGAAAATTGGTACACTTGAATGTGTAAAAATTGAAGCTCCAGTTATAAATATGAGCAAAACTGAAATCGTTGCACTTGGTATTAAAATAGATGCACCCATGGATTTAAGTTATTCATGCTATATGGGCGAAGAAGAACCTTGTGGTACTTGTGAATCATGCATGAGAAGAATAAGAGCTTTTAAAGATGCTAAGCTTTAATGATTGTATAGATGATAGGCTAAAAAATATAATCAATCATACTGAAAACGGACAAATAATATGGAAAGCAGGTATACATAACCACAGGACATTTTGCAATTATATCAATTGTTATGTTACAAAAACTGGGGATTTTAACAGGTTTCTAAATGTAGTCGAAATAATCAAAGATTTTGGGATCAAAATCATTGAATTACCTTATTTTTACCCATAGTTTTCAATGAAGGAAATAAATCTAACTTTTAACATATTCTACCTTTTTAGATGTTATAAAGACTTAATTTTAATTTTTAAATTGAGTTTCATATTTATTATATCCCCATTTATTTTTCATTTCCGCCAGATGCATTTTATATTCCATTAAACCCATTTTATTCCCCAAATTATGAAAGTTTTAGAAAAGTATTAATATTTTAATCATACATATTAATCTATACGTATACATTACAAATACATCATATTATAGAGAGAAACTAAATAATATGTTTAAAAAAGATGCATTAATCTTAATAAAATAATTATAGTCTCATTTCCAAACATACCAATTAAACATTTGATTAAGAAAAAGTATTCCTTCTAATAGGCAATGAATATAAACATAAAAATGTTAGTAAAGCATTAATTAAAGAATTACATATCAAATACATATAACTTAATTAAAAAAATAAATGAGTGGTTTTCACTCCATTTAAACTAAGTATAAAACTAATATCTGGAAATCAGCAGTCATATGTAAAATAATGCTAACACGTAAATTTAATTTATGGTGGTAAATTGATAGGTAAAACGGTTGAAATTTTACTTGTAGAAGATAATCCTGCAGATGCCCGTCTTGTAATGGAAGTTTTTAAGGATTTTAAAATAAATAACAAGTTATATCATGTAAAAGACGGTGTAGAAGCTATGGACTATCTACACCATAATGGAGAATATGCTGATACTTCAAAACCAGACTTAGTATTGCTTGATTTGAATTTACCTAGAAAAGACGGCCGTGAAGTTCTAAAAGAAATAAAAGATGATGAAGAACTCAAATGTATTCCCGTAGTTATCTTAACCACTTCAAGTGCTGAAGATGATATTCTAAAAACATACTGCAACCATGCCAACTGCTACATCATAAAACCTGTAGACTTTGACCAGTTTATAAAAGTTATACAGTCAATAGAAAGTTTCTGGCTTACCATGGTAAAGTTACCAAGTTAAATTTAAGTTTAATATTAGTTAATTTTAAAATAAAATAGAAATTAAGCTGGAATTAGATTTACATCCCAGCTATCCAGAGGCCCTCAATTTTGAGCGCATCAAATTTATCTTTATCGATTTTATATATCTTATTTCCAATGAGCAGTTCAATGGTCTCATCTTCATAATCCTGTGCTTTTACTTTGGGAATATTTGGATCTGTATTTTCAGTTACTTTTTTTGTTGTATTTTGTGGAACAATTGTTTTTCCCGTGAAATATCCATTTTTAACTTCTTTTCCATTTATTATTCCATTATAAGGGATTAAATAAACCCCGCGATTGTCATGGGATTTTCCATGAACTAAACAGAAATCCATATCTGTTACTGTGCTGTACCACATACCCTCCGGTGAAGTCCATGAAGCCGGACCTTCCTCAAATGCAAGAGTTCCATAGGTATGTGATGATGGGTCATAATTGTAGAAAACCCTAGTGTGGTAATTGTAATTTGCTCCCAAACTACAACTACATTTAGCTGTTGCCATAACATACTTCGATGTTATTTTAACATTATAAGCACCTATTCCATGAGCTGATACAGCCACAGGACTCATAATAAGAAGCGCTGCAATCGAACACATCGCCAATAGCGTACTAGCTTTAATTTGTCGCTTAATATAATCACACTCCATATGTTTTTTTGGTTCAGTTGATTGGTTGGTGCCACTAGGGTTAGGTACCCCTGAACCAGTTGGAGCATAATTAACACCTCCGTATAAACTTAGTAATACTTTGTATTACTCTATATAAATATTTTATGAAATTCACCCAAAAACGGATGTGATTATTTACATAATATGATTTTTTGAAATAGAATTAGGGGAATTGAACTTTTAATGCATCCTGATATATAAATTTTACCCTTTTTTTAAAATTTGTAAAATAAAAATAGTTTTTAACATGACAGAATATCTAATATGTTATTTAATAATCAAAAAAATATTATATTGTTCAAAATTTTAAAAATAATATTTTTTAAACTTAATTATTGCGTAAAAATGATCTAAAATAGCAATATTTTAAAATAAACCCAATTAAAGCTCTATCGAATATAATAATAAGTTATATACATAAAATAGGATTCAAAATTTATTTTAATAAAAATAAGGTAAAATTAAGGAAAAAAACCAAGACTTATTTTAGAATATACAATGCAAAATAAATTAATAAGTGATAGTTAATACACAGTTATTCGTTTTTACCATTGCTTATAATTACTCTGCGTATCGGAACTTCCAATATGGTATATTTTTCGCCTTTAAGCGCTTCACGAACCATTTTTACTATTTCATCCACTCTTTCTTCATCTATAACACTGCATATAAGCAGTGCATTCTTTGCATGATCTTTGATCATCATTATTGCAGATTTTGGATCTTCTTTTATAGAAAATCCTTTCCAATCTTGAGGGGACATACCTTTATATTCTAAAATATAAAATCCAGTTATTCCTGCATCAGTTAAAGCATTCATAGCTTTTCCCAAATTTTTTATCTCAACAAAGACCCTAAGATGAACTTTCATGCAATCACCTTCTCATTATATATTCATATGTTCTGCCCACCTATTATAATATTGGTGACTGCAAATACAATATCAACTCAAGATTCAAATTCATGGAAACATAAAATTTTAAGAAATTAAGGTTTAAAAAACTTAACCAAATAATGGCCTTATGGTGATTTAATGGATAAAATATGCGTCAAAGATGCCCAAATTAATATAGAAGACAACGATTTTATAATACAAAGAAAAAATGGGTTTTTATCTTTAAGTAATTTTAACAATAATTTTTCAACTATTAAAACTATAGTAAATCACTCCACTTATGAAAATATCCAAAATAAAGAAGAATATATCCAGAAATTCCTTGAAAATAGAGATCTATTGAACCCAACATCAGTAATCTTAACAGGTACTGATGTTAACATGTCCTCCGTTGAAACATTGGATTATGTAACAGCCGTAGTTTCAGCCAGTGCATTAAACTTATATGGTGCAGGCGAGATTTTAAATGATAATTATAATGATAATAAAGGATCTATAAATATAATATTACTTATAAACAAGAGTTTAAGTCACAAAACGCTCTTAAACCTATATTTATGTGTGGAACGGGCAAAAATAGTAGCATTATGGGATTTAGATGTCAGGAGCTTTTCAGGAGATTTTGCTGTCAGCAATCCCAATGATTCACTGATTGTGGCATGTACTGGAAAAGAGGATAAAGAAATTGAAGATGCAGAACTTCAAGCTTTAGTTATGAAATGTGTTAGGGAAGCCACAAAAAAATCAATTTTAAATTCAGGATATAAAAAAGAAGTTTTAGACTATATAGAAGGCGTGGGCATCAAAATAGAAGACCTTGTTGATGCAGGAATGGAACTATGTGTAGGCGTAGAAAAAAGTGAAGAACTCTACAAAAAATTACATAAACAGATATTAAAATCTTTAGAAGATTTAAACGTGGTATCATTCATAATTGCAGGAATAAGGCTTGAAGAAGACTATGCAAAACATAGAGTAACAGGAATAAACGTAGATGATGATCCTGCTTATCTATACTCAGATGAAGTCTTTGGAATGTCTGTAGCAAACCAGATTGCCGGGACCAAAGCTATATTTAATTTTAAAAGATATGACGAGGAAAAACCAGGAATAATTGGCAAACTTGGTCCAGTACTTGATGATATATTTGCAGGACTTATTGCTGGATGTATGTCAAAGATCTTTGAGGAATAGGAGAGTATTCATGAGTGACAAAAAAGCATTGAATACAGAATTCGAAACAGCCCATCCCACAATGAAAAATACATCCAGACTTAGAGGGATAGCAGGACTTATTTCATTTTCAACAGTTATACCCATAAATATTCACACCACCATTGAGGAAATGACAGCTTTCACATGGTTCTGGCCTGTAATTGGCGGCTTGATTGGAATATGTGTGGGGGCAGTCGGATTCATATCTTTAAATGTACTTCACCTATCTCAACTCATCACCGCAGCAATAGTTTACAGTTTTGCAATCTGGTTTACTGGATTCCATCACCTGGATGGGCTCATGGATATGGGCGACGGGCTCATGGTACATGGAGACTACAACAAAAAGATTGCAGTTATGCGGGACATGATGATTGGGACGGGAGGTATTTCTCTCTTCTTTATAGTTGCCATAATTACATTTTCAGCGATTAACGCTATTCCTGCAGGTTTAATATTTATGGTACTTTTAATTTCCGAAATAGCTGCAAAAACAAGCCTTATAACATGTGCAACGTTTTCAAAGCCGTTTCCCGATGGAACTGGAAGGCTATTTATAGAATCAATGAACATAAAATTATTAGTACTGTCATTTATTTTAACGTCAATAATTGGATTTTTAGCTATAAATATCACAGGAATCCTTGGAATAATCGGAGGGATAATTGCTGGTTCTGCAGTTGCTGCTGTGGCTTCAAAGCAATTTAAATATGCAACAGGAGATATTTTAGGGGCTTCCAATGAGATAGGGCGTTTAGTATCCCTTCTTATAATGACTACTGTTTTAATATACATATAACTAAATTAAGAGCTGATAACAGTGAAAATCAATGTTTTAAGACTTGACCACAGACAAAAAAGAGATGCGAGAATAACAACCCACGTTTGCCTAACAGCAAGAGCCTTTGGAGCAGATGGAGTAATCTTAAATGGAGATGAAGATACAAAACTCATGGAAAACGTTAGAGATGTAGCTAAGCGTTGGGGCGGTCAATTTGAAGTAGATTATAAAAAAAATTATGAAAACCTTATAGATGAATGGAAAAACAGCGGCGGAGAAGTAATTCATCTTACAATGTACGGATCTCAAGTTCAGGAAGTTGTAGATGATATTAGAAATTCACCAAAGGACAAGCTTGTAGTGGTTGGAGGTTCAAGAGTCCCTACCAAAGTCTACAAAGAAGCTGACTGGAATGTTTCTGTAACTTCACAACCTCATTCAGAAGTATCATCCCTTGCAGTTTTCTTACACATGTTATTTGAAGGAAAAGAACTGGATAAAGAATTTGAAGGCGGCAAGATGAAAGTTATACCAACTGCAGAGGGTAAAAGAGTTATAATAAATGATAATGAAGAAGAAAAAATAGAATGATCTCAGTGCAGGTGTATCCAATGTTAAAAATAGTTGAGCATGCAATTGTACAGAAAAATCTTACCAGAATAAGGAATAAAAATATAGACCGTGTCCATTTCAGGCAGGGAATTATCGAAATTGGAAGGTTAATGGGTTACGAATATGCAAATACTCTAGAAAAAGAACCTGTAACTGTAAATACTCCTCTTGAAACTGCAGAAGGAATTGAAATCCATGCAATGAAAAATATTGTGGTAGTAAGCATCTTAAGAGCTGCAATTCCGCTGGTTGAAGGAATATCACACGTTTTCAAAGAGGCAGAATATGGAGTTATTGGGGCATGGAGAAGCGAAGAACCTCCATTCAATGCAAAAATAGAATATATTAAATTGCCAGATTTAAAAAATAAGATTGTGATAGTTGCAGACCCCATGCTTGCAACAGGCCACACCTTAAACGCTATTTTAAGTGAAATTAAAAAGAAGGGTGCACCTAAAAAGATTGTAATTTTTAATGTCATTTCCGCAGAGCCGGGAATAGAAAGAATATTTAAAAACCACCCTGAAGTTGAAATTTACACCTGTTCCGTTGATGAAAAACTCAACAAAGATGGTTATATTGTTCCTGGTCTTGGAGACGTTGGAGATCTGTGCTTTGGTAAGCCCTGCTTATAATCAAGTTAATTTTTAATATATAGACTTCCCATGAGCTATTGCAACAATACCTGGAAGCCCATCCACCTCAAGCTCATGGATTGCCTCCATTCCTTCTTCTTCAAATGCAGCCACTCGTTTTGATACTACTTTACTTGTAAGAAGGGCGGCAGCAGGAGGGGTTACAACGAAAATAGATCCCCATTTATCAAGCGCTTTAATTGTTTCCTCGCTTAATCCTCCTTTTCCAATATGGACCTTAACTCCTGCCTCTGAAAGAAAGGGAATGCTCTCCTCAATTTCTTCCTTGTTGCTTGTAGTTGGAGATATCCCTGCATCACTTACTGCAGTGTGCATTATAGCAGAACCATTGATATCAATTAGTTTTTTGCCATTTTTAATTGATCTAATCAGTTTTGGGAGTGCAGCATCTCTACCAGTATAGATTTTGCCGCGTATTTCGATCCGGTCTCCCACTTTTAGATCTTTAATTGCATCAGGAGTTACTGGTGTTTTAATTATTTTTGTGGTCATTCATTTACCCTGCAGTGTTTTATCAGCTAATTTTAAAGAGGTTTTCTTTTCATTATTTTGATGTATGTTTTCTAAAGTATACTTTGCATGAACATCAGATAGGTCATCTGCAAATTCTTTGACATGTTCCATCTTAACATGAGGCATTACAACAATTCTTATGGCCCGGGGGTAAGAAGATACTGAAACTGCCCATCCTTTTTCTTTAAGTTCATCTACAATGGTATCAAGCTCTATTTCATTTGAATCAAATGCAACCAGGTTTAGCTGAGGCTCAACCATTAAGTTAAAGCCAGATTTTTTGATTCTTTCTGCCAGGTATTCTGTGACTTCCATACATTTTTTAGCAATGGAGCAGTACCCCTCTTTTCCCAAATACTTCAAGAGGGCCCACGTTGCAGCGGTAGATGCACCCGTTCTGGTACCTACAATCGTAAACTGCTCCTTATCTGTAAGATAAGGTGTTTCAGTGCTTATACTTTCAAGGTAACTTCTATCTCTGAAAATAATTCCACCAGTCGGAATTGGGGCAAGGCCCATTTTATGAGGGTCTATTGTAATAGAAGAAACTCCTTCAAGAGAAAAATCAAATTTAGGAAGATCACGACCGCTAAGGCCTAAAAATGGAATTGTAAATCCTCCAAATGCTGCATCTACATGCAGGTAAATATTCTCTTCATGGCAAAGTTTGGAAAGTTCTTCTATAGGATCGATTACTCCAAGTTCAGTTGTTCCAGCAATACCAACTACTGCCACAGTTTTATCTGATATAAGCTCTTTTACAGAATTTACATCCACCCGATAGTTTTCAT
>JAEYQZ010000270.1 GCA_023409695.1 Methanobacteriota archaeon
AGATGACCGTGTAATACTGTTTTTCCATGGAGGAAGTTTTACAACAGGCTCCACAAAGGATCATCTTGACTTATGTGGAAAACTATCTAGTGCATCAGGTTTTTGTGTTTTTAGTATTGATTACAGGCTTGCACCAGAACATAAATTCCCCGATGCAGTGGAAGACTGCTTAATGTCATATTTATGGCTTCTAAAGAACGGATTTGAACCATCACAAATAGTTCTTGCAGGGATATCTGTTGGTGGAACTTTAGCATTATCCACACTTTTATCTCTAAGAGATAATGGAGTTGAACTTCCACGAGGAGCAGTATGCATGTCACCACCAGTAGATATGTTATTTGAAGGTCTTTCTATAGTAACAAATAGAGGAAAAGATTGGATTACCCAAGAGCGTCTTGAAATGTCAAGAAAAGTCTATTTAAAAGGTAATAACTTGACCCAACCTTTAGCTTCACCCCTTTATGCAGATTTGCATGGATTACCCCCACTTATGATTCAGGTAGGCAGCCATGAACTGCTTCTTGACGATATCATAAAATTTCATAAGAAAGCAGTAGATTCTAATGTTGAAGTAACCTTTGAACTCTGGAAAGACATGTTTCACAGTTTTCAGATTTTTTCATCAGCTGTTGAAGAAGGGCAGAACGCCATCCAAAATGCTGGAGAATATATAAAAAAGATACTGTCCAAATAATTATTGTATTAATTATTTAAATTTATAAAAAATCGATTATTAAGCATATTTATAGCTATAAGATCAAATTTGGAGAGTATTTATGAAAACTATCCTTTGTTATGGTGATTCACTTACATGGGGCTACCATCCTGCAACAGGCAAACGTATTGCAAGAGATAAAAGATGGCCTGGAGTTTTAAGGAATGATTTAGGAAACAATTATTTTGTCATTGAAGAAGGGTTGAACGGCAGGACAACTTTATGGGACGACCCACTACATGGAGGATATAAAAATGGAATGAAATACCTTATACCATGTCTTGCGTCCCATAGACCCGTTGATCTTGTAATATTATTTTTAGGCACCAATGACCTTAAAACACGCTTTTCTCTTTCTGCTACAGAAATTGCCCGCAGTATCCGCGTTCTGGTGGATCTAATTCTCAAAAGTGAAGCAGGGCCTCATGAAAACGCGCCAGAACTATTATTAGTTGCTCCGCCGATGATTACAGAACTATCTAATTTTGCCGAAGAATTTGAAAGTGGAAAAACTAAATCACGCCTATTAGGCCAATATTACAAGCAGGTAGCTGAAGAATACAATATCCATTTTTTAGACTCTTCAGAATTGGTTGTAGCAAGTAATATAGATGGAATTCATTTAGATGTTGATGAACATGTTAAACTTGGCCATATAATAACAGATAAAGTTAAAGGAATCTTGAGATAATAAAATGAAGGTTAAACTTGTAAAATACAACCCAGAATGGAAATCATATTTTGAAATCGAGAAAAATAAGCTTCTTAGGGCCATTGAATCTAAAGAAATTAAAATTGAACATATTGGCAGCACATCCATTCCAGATATTTGTTCAAAACCTGTAATTGACATAATGATTGGTTTTAAAGAAGATAAACAGTTAGATAACAATATAAATCCAATCATATCCCTCGGATATACATATGTGCAGAAATATGAGATTTATATGCCTTTTAGAAGATATTTCTTCAAACTTAAAAATCCAGAAGTTCAATTACCCCAGATAATAGGTTTAAATGATCCTGATATTGATAAGGGAAATCATGAAGATAGTTTTCACATCCATATGGTTAAAATTAATTCAGATTTCTGGATAAATCAACTCTTATTTAGAGATTATCTGAGAAATAACCATAAAGCAAAGAAAGAATATGAAAATACTAAAAAGTCACTTGCAAAAATAGAATGGACTAGCGTTAATGATTATGCGGATGCTAAATCAGATTGTATAGCAAAAATACTAGAATATGCTGTCAAAATTTATAATTTTGACGCATAGAAAATCATAGCTAACAAACACATAGTGTTTGAGCGCTCAAAAAAACCTTTGGTTTTTTGAGAGATTTTCAAATGCAAAAAATAGTAAGATTTAACTAGTGTAGTGAATAACATCTAGATTTATAAAATTTATAAATTTATTAAATTACATTTAATCATTGTTTGGAGCAATGTATACCCTGTTTAAAATTAACAGTGTGCAAAAACTTATAATTTTTGCTCATGTCAAAACTTATAGTTTTGACAGTAGTTTAAAACAGTGGATTATCCACTATAGATTCCATCAATAAATTTCTATAGGTTAAACTCAATAAATATACACATATTAATTTTAAAATTGATTAATTTTACAAAAATTGAGGGATGAAAAACGTGAGAATAAGACCGGGATTTCCAAAATTATCTACAGAAAGACTAATTTTACGTAAAATGACCAAAAAAGATGCAGAAACCTTATTCAAGTTCTGGTCAGATGATGAAGTTACAAAATATATGAATATGAACTCCTTTGTAAATATTGAACAGGCCACATATATGATTAACTTTTTAAATAACCTGTTTAAAAACAAAGAAGGTATTAGGTGGGGAATAATCCGGAAAGAAGATAATGCCCTTATTGGAACATGTGGTTTTAATACATGGATTAAAAGAAGCTCTAGAGGAGAAATTGGATACGAATTAGGCCGTGGATACTGGGGAAAAGGATACACTACAGAGGCCTTAAAAGAAGTAATCCGATTTGGATTTAAAGAAACATTGCTAAACCGTATTGAAGCATATGTTGTCCCCGAAGCATCACGATCCATTAATGTACTTGAAAAGCTTGGTTTTAGGAAAGAAGGAACTCTTAGAGAATACGGGTACTGGAACAACAGGTACTGGAGCGAGCATATTTACGCATTACTCCGGAAAGAATGGAAGCAGTTGAAATAAATAATAAGTTAAACTTTCTATTTTGTATTGTCCCATCAGATTCTGCAGTTGAAATTCTTAAATTTTGCTACATATAATTACAACTCTATGGGCGAGGAGTATTCACTATGCTGTGACAGCAAGTACAATCAAAAATAAATTCTATAGATAGCTCACAAAATGAAATAACGAGAATTACAATGATAGCTGAAGACAAAAAGAAACAAGATCGAAAGAAAAGAGGGCAAATTTCATCAGAAGAACTTGAAGTATATGTTGAACTTGAGGCAGAATATTTAATTGAAATGTTAAATAGCGACAGTCCCCAAGATAGAACAATTGCTGCAACCATATTAGGAAATAGAAGAGATGAAAAAGGGATATTACCATTATGTGACTCTTTAAAGAAAGAGAAAGCACTTTATTCACGAATTGCCATGTCTGAAGCATTGGGAAAAATGGGAGAAACAGCAGTTCCTCCACTAATCAAATTACTGGGCAAGATTGGAAATAATCAGGAAAAAGAACTACCAGAAAAATATTTCAAAAAGAAAAGTTTTCCACTGGCACGCGATATGGCTGTAAGGACAATTATCAAAATTGGAAAACCAGCTACACCCTATCTAATTGAAGTAGTAGAAAAACAAGATGATTATACGTTACAACAGGCAATTGATGCTTTAGGCGGGATTGCAGCTAAGACCGGCGATAAAAGTGCATTGCCTGCACTGATTAATGGCCTTGAAAAACATTCAGACAATGAAATCACTTTTTGGAAAATAATAAGGAGTTTAAGTGGATTTAAACACAGCAATGAAGCATTGCCGCCCCTATTAAATATTTTAGAAAGTGATTATGACGCTGCAATTATATGGGAATCTGCAAGAACTATAGGTCAGATAGGTATCAATAGGCCAGATGTTATAGATGCACTTTCCAAATTAGAAAGAATTAATCACCCCGAAATTAAAAAAGCGGCTAAAAATGCGTTTATAAATCTTAAGAATCATTAGATAACCTTAACATGAAATTATTTATAAAAAACAGTGAAGAGGAATACACATGTCAACATATAAGGTTGGAAAAACAAGCGAAGACGGTTATATTAAAGTTTTTGAGGGAATAGAACGGAAAACATTAGTTTATGGAGATAATACCCTTTTAACTGAATTTAAATTAGAAAAAGGAAAAATACTACCTGCTCACAGCCACCCTGAAGAACAGACTGGTTACCTCGTATCCGGCCACATAATACTCATCATCAATGGCGAAAGGCA
>JAEYQZ010000282.1 GCA_023409695.1 Methanobacteriota archaeon
GATATTTCTGATATACCAAAAGCATTTCTCGACGAGATTGCCCACTTTTTCACAGAATATAAAAGGCTAGAAGGGAAAACAACAAAAGTTTTGGGATGGGAAAACGCTGAAAATGCATTAAAAGCTATAAATCATTCTATTGATTTATATAATAAAATGTAATCCTCTTTTTAATCTTTATTTTTTTATAAAAAATTAAGAAATATATTGTTATTTATGTCTTCTTGCGAATTCGTCAAAAATATCGTCAATATCAACGCCTTTGTATACAAGAAGAAGCAAAGTGTGAAAAATAAGATCAACTGATTCGTAAACTAAATTTTCATCATTTTTAGATGCAATTATAACTTCTGCAGCTTCTTCGCCCACTTTTTCAAGTATTTTATCTTCGGCTCGTTTTTTATCGTCTTTCATTAAATTTGAGGTGTAAGAATCAATTGGATTGTCACGTCTATCCTCTAAAACACGATAGACATCTCTTATAACTGTATCTTTCATGTTATATCTCCTGAAAACATTGGTTAAATTATTTTATGCTTTTTCTGATGCTGCCGGTTATAGCTATCAATGGGTGCTGTGCATCGTCTATTATCTCTATATCATCAAGGGAATATATGCCCTCTTTGTCTGCGGTTTTCTCTAATCCCAGTTTGATATCTTTTTCCAGTTCAATTACATAAGAATCAATTTTTTTATAACCAAGATGGGAAGCTGCAACTGTTCTGTGGTGGCCATCTACTAAAATATATCTATCTCCACTTTTAACGGTGATTGTTGGCTCTGCAAGACCCCTTTTAAGTTCATATGTCCTTCCCTGGAGTTCATCTGCGTATATTTTATTTTGGGTTGGCCTGAGCCTGGCAGTAGGTACTTTTCTCCTTGATAATTTTGTTTTAACCCCGTAAAGCTGCTCTAATGTCTTTTTGAAGTAATTCACTTTCATTGGAGTTGATCTTTCAATATGAGATCTCACAATATCCGTATTTGTAATTATGCCTACTAATTTCTCTTCTTTATCTATAACTGGAAGTCTTGATATTCCCATTCTAAACATTACTCTAGCCGCGTCATTGATGGACATGTCCTGGTCTGCAACCACTATATCTGTTGACATAATGTCTTTAACTAAGTTGTCCCATGGTTTCAGGAGTAAATCAAAGGCAGTTACCATGCCTAATACTTCACCATTTGTTTTAACTGGAAATCCGTCGTGTCCTGTGGTTTTCATTAACTTGATGACGTCTTCATTTGGGGTATCTGGCGTTACTGTTATGACTTCTTTTGTCATATAATGCTTTACAAGGGATGATTCGCTCATTTAAACACTCCTTTAATCTAAAATTACTGTAACATAATAAATTATTTTATACTATTATTTGAATTATTTATTCCATATTAATTCATTGCTGCATTTAATCTTGATAATTCTATGGCACGGAATTTGTGTACCTTCTTTTAATATTAAAAATCCACGTTCTAGTTTGCTTATACAGCTCCCTTCAATAGTTTTAAGGTTTCCTGGAGCTCCTCTATGCACATAAGTTATTTTACATTTCTCAATTTCCATTTCTGGATGCCATAGGATCATATCTAAAACATTCTTCACCATTTAAAGACCTGATTCAGATTAAAATTACTGAAATTATCTTGATAATAATCTGTTTAAAGTAACTAAAAAATCTATGTATATTGGGAAGCCAATAAATATAGTCGTTTTTATCACTTAAATAGATTAAAGGACTTGCAATATGGGATAATAAAAAAATTAAAAAATAGTTAATTTTTAATATAAAATGGGTTTTCATCTTAAAGCTTCGCTTAAAAACTTAGCTGTCTCTCCAGGATCTGCTTTTCCACGAGTAAGTCTCATAACTTGTCCTATTAAGAAATTCATTGCCCCTTTTTTGCCTTCATGATAATCAGACACAGCTTGGGGATTTTCATCTATAGCTTGGTTTACGGCCTTTAAGACGCTTTCTTTATCACTTACACCAATTAAACCCAATTCTTCTGCAATTTTAGTTGGTGAATCCTTGTTTTTAGGCATTTTCTCTATTATTTTCTTTGCAGCTTTTGGAGTTACTTTTTTGTCCTGTATAAGCTTCAGGAGTTCAACTATGTTATCCGTTGTTATTCCACTATCAGCAAATCCCATTTTATTGTAGTTAAGGACTCTTTTAAGCTCGTCCCTCATCCATAATGCTGCAAACGAAGGATCTATTTTCTTTGCAACTTCTTCATATGCATCTGCAAGTGCTAGTTCTGATGTAATGACCTTTGAATATTCTTCTGCTATTCCATATTCCTCAATAAATCGTTCTGATTTTATGTGAGGGGGCTCTGGCATATTTTCTTTTATACCTTCAATCTGTTCATCTTCTGCTACCATTGGTGGAAGATCTGGATCTGGGATATATCTGTAATCATCAGCTTCTTCTTTGAGACGCATTGGGACTGTAATCATTTGCGATTCCAAAAATGCCCTTGTTTCCTGTTTTATTTCCACCCCTCTTCTAAGGAGATTTTTCTGCCTTATTATTTCGTATTTAAGGGCTTTGTACGCACCTTTTATGGAGTTTATATTCTTTATTTCAGCCCTCTTTCCACCTTCAAGGGATATGTTGACGTCAGCCCTCATTGTTCCTTCTCCACGGGCGCTGCCGCTGTATTCCAGAACTCTTATTAGTTCGCGAAGGAAAGTCCTTGCTTCTTCAGGAGAGGTCATATCTGGTTCTGTTACAATTTCGATAAGTGAAATTCCAGATCTGTTAAAATCTACCACTCCTAAATCTGGTTTGTATTGACCTGGATCTTCTTCCAGGTGAACTTCACGAATTCTCACACCGTTCAGGTTACCTTCATACCCTATAGGGATTGATGTCCTCTGGTAACCAGATGAAAGATCCGGGTAATCATAATGCTTTCTCATGAAGTAAGTCTCATTTTCTGCTATCTTACATCCTAGCATTAAAGCTATCTTAATCGCACCGTTAACTGCATCTTCATTTGGTGGATATGGCTTTGCACCAGGCTGGTTAAGACAGACAAAACAAATGTTCGTGTTTGCCGGAGCATCCTGATAATTTGTACGACAATCACAGAAAAGTTTAGAATCAGTTTCAAGCTGAACGTGAATTTCAAGTCCGCATTTCATCTTAATGGTAATTCCTCCTCAAATTCAATCGATGATTAGATTAGTGTTATTTTTTAAAAAACTAACAAAAATTTTATTCAGTATTTGTTTTATTATTAGGACACTTATGAATATATCGTTATAGATACTCCTATTGAAAAGTATTAGATATGGTCATATGCAGTTCAAATTAGTGGGTGTTTGCAGACATTTTGAAAGTATTTTGCCTAAGATAAAACTTAGCTAAACATCAGTGGTTTATCAAATATCTGGTTATTAAGTATCTAATTATTTGATGCATTTATTGATATAACGCCGAATAAAAGGTTCAAGCTCGGGATTTTTTGCTTTACTTCTTGTAAGCGCGTCAATATCTGTAAATGTACCCACAAGTTCTCTTCCAGCCCAGTAAACTTCTTCTTCTACTCTTTTCCCATAACGAGTTCCGTACATTTTAAATAAAGGAAATTTAGTAAGCCCATTTGCTCCGCTTAAAAGCAGAGGGCCCATATTCGCAAGGTTATCTATCCATGTTCCTGTAATTATCTTAAGTTTTGGGAACTTTATTCTGGTTGCAGCCACCACTCCAGCATAATAAAGAGAAGCAGGTTGGGGTTCATTTTCATAAATGGTCTCTTTATGGGGATTTAATGAGTAAAATGTAACTCGATCAATCCCAACTTCTCCTATCATGTCAAATAAATATTTTAAATCGTCAGGGGTTTCTCCAAGGCCCAAAATAACAGTTATAGCTTTTTGGAACCCTAAATCTCCTGCAACTTCAAGCATTTCAGTTATGTCTTCCAGTGATTTGCTTGGACAAATCTTATCATGTAATTCTGGATTTGCAACTTCTACAGCTCCTGTTACCCCTGCAATTTCTTCTCCATACTCTTCAAGGTCTTTTGTAATTCCGATATTCAGCCAGACAGGTTCTCCAGTTATTCCATAGATTTCCTGTGAGATATTCCTTATTTCTTCAGTTGAATAAGAACCATATCCTCCAGATAGGAATTCAATTTTCATGCCCGTCCTTCTGCATAGTTCTGCTTCTGCTAAAATGGAATTTACGCTTCGCCTGGCTTTTTGTGGCTCTTTAATTTTAGATTTCTGTGATGACATATAACAGAAAAGACAATCCCCTTTATCACACCACCAGGAGAGGAAAATAGCCCGTTCAAGTGTTACTTTATTCCCGTGCTCAGCAAGAGTAATTTTATTGGCTTCCTGCATCAGGTCGAGAGTTTCAAAGTTTTTGATTTTATTTATGAGATTCATGATTCACCATGTTAGAATGAGTTTCTGATAATATTTTATAATAAATTTAGAAATAAAACATTTAAAGTCTTTTTATTGGATCAATTTAAATTCTCTTATTAGTTTTTGCCTTTCTTTTATTTGTTATGAAATAAATAAAATATATATAACTCAGTAACAACAAACTATATATGTTATAAGAGCCGAAGATGAAGTTATACTGTGAATTGGCATAGCCAAAACGTTTATATACTATGATGACTAACTTAGAAAATACGTCACAAATAGTGCTATATTCTAAGCTCTTGAAAGAAATTTCAAGTTTGCAAATTAAATATTTGTAATATTGCAAACCGCTAAATTTACGTTTGCATTAATCGCACGGCATTGCCGCCGTAGCTCAGTAGGTAGAGCGTTCGGCTGTTAACCGATTGGTCGCAGGTTCGAGTCCTGCCGGCGGCGCTCTGGGCCCATAGCTTAGCCAGGTAGAGCGCCCGGCTCATAACCGGGCGGCCATGGGTTCGAACCCCATTGGGCCCACTTTTCATTAGTATAATTAAATTCATTAACTCATTTGCTCCGGTAGTGTAGTCCGGCCAATCATTTCGGCCTTTCGAGCCGAAGACTCGGGTTCGAATCCCGGCCGGAGCATTTCTTATAATCAAATCAACTTGTGCTGGCGGGGGTGCCCGAGCTGGCCAAAGGGGACAGGCTTAGGACCTGTTGGCGCAGGCCTACCAGGGTTCGAATCCCTGCTCCCGCATTGAATATTCCCACTTATGATTACTTTCATTCAAGTGCCGGGGTGGGGTAGGTGGTTATCCTTTGGGACTGTGGATCCCACGACTCGGGTTCGAATCTCGGCCCTGGCCTTACTCTAATCTTTTATTTTAGTTAAATTTTGAGAATTTTTATCCTATTTCTAATGAAACTTTAATACTATTTTTTAAGCATTTAAAATGCTATTTTATTTAATAAATAGAAAATTGGTATTTGATTTTGATTTAGGGATAATATAAATTCTAATTTACTTTTAAAATTTGTTAAATTCAATTAATTTACCAAATCTTACTTTTATTGTTCTATTCATTTTGACTTATTTTTGTTGCTTTTAAAGAATATTTAGAAAGTTATTTATGCACTATCATTCAAACCAGTAAACATGCCGGGGTGGGGTAGGTGGTTATCCTTTGGGACTGTGGATCCCACGACTCGGGTTCGAATCTCGGCCCTGGCCTCATTATAATCTTTTTTTATCTATTAATTTTGCACTGATAATTAATACTCTTGAATATAAGTAACATTTTTATTTTAAGAAGTAATTTATAACTAATAAGATAAGGACAATACCAAGTGTAGATGAATATCATGCTGAAAATGGAAAGAACCTGCAATTCTCTTAAATGTGATGTCATGTGCAATGGGGAATTAATAGGATATATGGAAGGAGTTAATCTTACACAGTGGTTTTTGAAGAATAGATACAGTTACAAAGGATCTTTTTCAAAATTCATTACTTTTAATCCTGTTGATGATTATTCTGGCATGATAGTGGATGTTATTTTTTCAGATAAGAATTTAATTGCTAGAAATGCGAGAATAGAGTGGATACGGGCACCTGGCAAGAACGGCACTTTTAGGGCTTTAAATATGGAATATTATGAAATTTAACTTAAATATTATTTTTAGTTAAGTTGTTCATTTATATTACTTTTAATTAGTCTTAATCTAAAACAGCATGATAAAATTATATATTCTTAAAATTAATCTATATTAGATTAAAATTATCAAATTTTAAAAGGGATTATAAGCGGGATAAAATGGCTAACAAAGGATCACGTGTAGAAAGAGAATTAGTTAAAATGCTTTGGAATGCAGATTGCGCAGCTATGAGGGCTCCAGCATCCGGAGGAGCAACAAAAAAACCACTTCCTGATATTATCGCAGGTAACGGCAAGATTTATCTTGCAATTGAGGTTAAATCGACCTCTGCAGATCATATTTATATTAACTCTGAAAAAATAACGGGCTTAAAAGAATTTTCAGAGATTTTTGGTGCAGAACCTTATCTGGGAGCTAAATTTAAGAATAAAAAATGGCGATTTGTACATATTGATGATCTCGCTAAAACCAGGGGCGATAATTACAAAGTTACAGTTGATCTAGCTTTCAGCAAAGGTTTAGAATTTGATGAATTAATCAGGAAAGATAAACAGCTCAAATTATCATGAATTAATTCCTGTAATGAACCTTTCTATTTTTAAATAAACCAATTTAGGTTGTCCTATATCTCTAAAAAGCAATTAAATAAGTAAATTATATATGCTCCTAAGTTTACTAATAATCATTCTCAATAATCTTGATAGAGGAGCGTGCAAAAACTATATTTTTGCTGCTCCCAAAAAATTGAAAATTTTTTGAGGAGGAGTTTAAACGAATAAAAAAATAGGAGTAGCATTGATAATAGTTGTTTTAGCAGCTGTAGTTTTTGTTTCAGGATGTACTCAGCCAGGAAATAATACTACTCAACAAAATAACACATCTGTGCAGCAGAATGCATCAAACACAACAAATACAAGTGCTAAGACAGTTGATGTAGTGGCAACTCAATCCGGACCTACAACAGCCAAAAAAGGCGATGATATAACCATTACTTACAAAGTTACAAATAATGGAAATGAACAGGTAGCTGATGTAAAAATTAGCAGTCAAGACTTTGAACAAACTATTGGAACTTTAAATCCGGGGGAAACCAGAACATTTACTCATCAGGTACATATACCTACAGATAAAGAAGTTCAACAGGATTTCGGAGCTAATGCTACAGTTTCAAACCCATTCTATATTGGAGGGTTCAGTGTAAGCTTCACTGATACTAGTGGTGCTAAACATTCAGTACTTTCTAATTCCATAAACATAAACTTGAGCTAAACCCTGTTTATACGGGGAAATATTTTTTTTTAATTATTTTTTAATTACTCTTAAAATTAGATCTGTATTTTGCCTGTTATTTTGTAATATGATTTTTGTGGCTATTGATTTCATTAAGTGTATTATATTCGGATTTCTATTTTTGTAAACTAAAGTTGGGATTAAATTGCCAAAATAATTATTGTACTACTTAGTATAAATATAATATTATTTAGGGTGTATCATATTATAAAATAGTTGGGATTACCTGAAACTTTGACAATTTTATCTTTAAAAATTGGGAGTGATTAGGGGATGAAAAGGGCAAAAAATAAAGGATACAAAATTGTTTTAACAGCTAATAGGACACTTATGAGTCATTATAATGGATTAGTGTTTCTGGGATTTGGAGCATGTGTATCTAAAGGAGTAATACCAGATAAATTATATTTTTCTGCATTGTGTCCATCAATTGAAGCAAATAAAGATGGTTCGGCTGTGAATGCACCGTGTGGAACCAGAAAAATTGAAGCTGCACTGTTAAACAGCGGCTTTAAACATGAAGATATCATAGTTGCCCATCCTGACCACTTAGATAAAGTAATTGGTCCAAATACTAAAGTGTTATCTATAACTGAAATTGATCCCCTTGGGATAGCCCCAGCAACATCCATGTTCCGAAATATGTTCGGTGGAGAAGCTTATATGTCTGTAAAATTTGAAGAACTACTGGATCATCCTCACGTACAAAAATACAAACCTAAAATTGTTATAGGTGGACCTGGGGCATGGCAGCTTGAAGATGCTGAAATCAGGAATAGGTTTGGATTAGACAGTGTCATTATTGGAGATGGCGAAAAAGTGGTGGGTAAACTTGTTGAAAAAGCAGTAAACAACAAAGAGCTGCCTGGAGTTATCCATGGGGAAGTAGTAAGAGAGGAAGAAATACCTTTAATTAAAAATCCAACTATAGATGGAATTGTGGAAATTTCAAGGGGATGCGGTCGCGGATGTAAGTTTTGTGCCCCAACTCTCAAGCGATTCCGGTGCTTACCTGTTGAACATATTCTTAAAGAAGTAGAATTGAATCTCCAGTCTGGAAAACAGCCGTTACTCCACGCTGAAGATATTCTTAGATACAAAGCTAAAGGTTTCCATGTCAATAAAGAAGCTGTAACTGACTTGTTTAGGCAAGTTTCAAGTTACCCTGGAGTTGATCGAGTTCAAATTAGTCATTTCGCGTTATCATCTGCTGCAAGTGCTCCAGATGCTGTGGAAGAGATATCAAACATTCTAAATCTTGATAAAAATGGTAAATGGTTAAGCGGTCAAACAGGTATAGAAACCGGCAGTCCTCGATTAATCAATGACATTATGAGGGGCAAATGTAAACCTTATACACCTGAAGAATGGCCCCAAGTTGTAGTGGATGCATTTCAGATCTTATCAGATAATTCATGGGTCCCTGCTTCTACTTTAATTATTGGAATTCCTGGTGAAACAGATCATGATGTACAACTGACAATTGATCTAGTCCGTGAATTAAAAGAATTCAAAAGTATAATTGTTCCTTTGTTTTTTGTTTCTCAGGGGGGCTTGAAGAAAAAATCAGAATCATTTTCAATGGATAAAATGACACGCAAAGAATGTGAACTTTTAATGGAATCATGGAGTCACAGCTTAAATTGGGCAGAAGTCTTACTTGATGAATATTTCAAAATGGCAAAAGATAATCGTGTTAAATCATTCCTTGCAAAGCAGGTCTTTGCTTTTAGCAGTCGTAAAGCCAGAGATCTGGTTAAAATGTGTGAAAATGAATATGATTATAACATGCCTGCCATGGTAAATGATGCACTAAATGGCGATGTAAAACTGTTACCACAACCTATGCATTCCATTTACAATTACTTCATGCTCGAGAAAAGACAATAATGTTTAGAATGCTCTATTTTTCTAATTTATTATCCGCATTAGGTTTGTCTTTATCTTCTTTGGAACTTGTACTTGCATTCTCTTTTTTAAATGAAATAACGGCTGCATATGTGACTCCTAAAATTAAGGGGCCTAAAACAAAACCTACTAATCCAAATACAAGGGGTCCGCACAAGAATCCAAGTATAAATATTAATGGATGGATATCTGCGTATCTGCCGGATAATTTGGGTCTCAAGTAGAAATCAGCAACTATACTCATGATAAGTCCAAGTATTAGCACCGCAACTGCTTTTATATAGCTTCCAGTTAAAAATCCATATGCTGCAAGTATTAATGGGATGGGCCAGTGTCCTATAAATGGTATAAGCTGGAAAAATCCAGTTAATATTCCTAAAAGTGAAGCAAATGGGTACCCAATAACTGCAAATCCAACACCTGCAAGTACACCTATTATAATGCTTGTAAGGAAATGTCCCACAAATATGCTTTTTAAAACCTTTTCTACTTCTTTAAAGAGAGTATCAAAGTAATGTTCCCTATCACTTGGAATGGCATATGTAATGTATTCCCATAACTTGTCTCCATCCTTGGCTATATAAAAAGTGGACGCGAAGAATATGAAAAGTTCAAATAAAAGGGTTGGAACAGCTTTCAATTTTTCAACAAGATAAGTTAAAATACTTTTCAAAATATCCCCCAATCCGGAGTAAATGGCGCTTAAAAATGAGTCCACGTGTGTCTGGTAATCTGAAGGCATATATTGCTGAATCAGAGGATACTGTTCGATTGTAGTGGTATTTATGCTTCCTAAATTGGCCTTTTGTATTATACTTGATATTAGGGGAATTGATTCGATAGATGAATTTATAATGATTAATATAAGGGCAATTAATGGTAAAATAACTATTATCATGGATAATATAATTGAAACAGTCTCAAATTTTAAATATGGGAGCATTCTTTTTGATATTGGTCTGATTCCATATGCAAATACTGCTCCTAGAATAATCGCGCTAAATACGGGGATTAACACGAAAAATGACATTAGGAGTAAAACTGCCACAACAAATATTGCTGATGTTACTGTACCTTTAATTCTGTAACTCATATTATCCTCTTTGATATGCTTAGATATGTTTTAATTTAATTTCCAAGAGAATTTTAAATATTATGTTTGATACCGGATGCATCTCTTTTGTATTTTCCAAATTCTGTAATTAACCTAACTTCATCGCTCCAGAAAACAGGGCCTTCTGCACATATTCTCCATCCTGTGTTATCAACGCAGCACTGCCCGCAAATCCCTATACCGCATTTCATATAGCGTTCCATTGAAAACTGAGCTGGTATTTTTAATTTGTCTACAATTTCAAAGACTCCTTTCATCATTATCTCAGGACCACAGGTTACAACCATATCATAGTCCTTTTCTTTGATGATTTCTTCCATAAATTCAGTTGCAAAACCGCAGAATCCAAAGCTTCCGTCATCAGTACATGCATAAGCATTAACATTAACTGATTTAAGTTCATCCATGAATAAAAGTTCATCTTTTGTAGTAGCTGCACTTATAACATCTACATCAACGCCTTTACTGCGTGCTTCATTCACGAAAGCTGAGATAGGTGCCATTCCAACTCCTCCGCCAACTGCAAGAATTTTGGATCCTGCTATCTCAAATCCGCGTCCATAAGGGCCCCTGAGTCCAAGTTTATCTCCAACTTGAAGGGAATGAACAGCTTCTGTAAATGGCCCTATATTTTTAATAGATATGCCTATTTCTTCTTTTATTGGGTCAATTAGAGATATTGACATTGGTTTTTCATCCTGAAAATTCCATACCATCAGGAACTGCCCTGGTTTTGCAGCTTCTCCATCCCACTCAAAAATAAACGTTTTAATGGTATCAGTTTCTTCAATTATCCTCTTAATTTCAACAACTTTTGGAACATGCATGTTATCGGCCTTAAAAACGTGTTTAAATTTAATATTAACTAATTATAACATTTATAAATTATTTGTGAGCTATTCCCACAATTTCATCTATGGATTCGTATCCTTTGCTATACATGAATTTCTTCATTCCATCTGTGATCTCTTTGAAAATATCCAGTCCTTTATACATGATGGAGGTACCAATTTGAACGCACCTTGCGCCTGCAAATATAAATTCTATGGCGTCTCTGTAATCTGAGATACCGCCTACACCAACCACTGGAATTTCAACCGCATCATACACATCAAAGACACATCTAAGTGCAATTGGTTTTATGGCAGGTCCTGATAATCCTCCAAATCTGTTTGAGAGAATAGGATTTGCAGTATCTAGATCTATTTTCATTCCAGGTCCAAGGGAATTTATGAGAGTTAGTCCATCACAGCCGGCTTTTTCAGCACTTAATGCAATTTCAACAATATCTGTGACATTAGGTGTCAATTTTGCAATTACTGGGATTTCTACAGCTTTTTTAACAGCTTTTACTATTTCTCCTGTTAATTCAGGGTCTGCACCTATAGAAGCGCCACATCCTTTTTGAGCGTGTGGACATGAGACATTTAATTCAATTATATCTACTAAATTTTCTACTTTAGCTGCAATTTGTGAAAATTCATCTTTAGATGCGCCGTAAATGGAAGCGATTGTGGGTGTTGATTTTTCAATTTTTTCTAATTCTCCATAAAAAGTATCTACACCTGGATTTGAGAGCCCTATGGCATTTATAATGCCGCCTGTAACTTCGACGGTCGTAGGGTTAACATAACCTTTGTTCGGATGTAAACCGAAAGATTTGGTTACTACCGCCCCTGCACCACTCCTTGCTGCCCAGTTAAGAGAAGCAGCGGTACTTCCGAGTACACCTGCCGCTAACATGGTGGGATTTTTCATCTTTATGTCACATAGTTCAACTTCTAACATATTTTTACCTAATTTTTGTTAATTTTACATGATTTTAGTTAATATGTGTTTTTGGTCAATCTTTTTTCTAAAAAGATTGACATGTTCAACTTCTAACATATTCTTACCTGTAACGTATTTTTTCTGATTTTAAAAAGTCATTATGATATATGATTTTTGAAAGATTGACAAGTTTAGCTATTACTATTGTAACTTATAAAAAGAAACTTTAAAACATTTTATGATCAGATTAATTCTATGAAATGTTATCTTACAAGTTGTTTTGTGGGTTTTATTATCTTTGATGAAGATTTTAACCTTATGGATTATGAACTTTTCCCAAAAAGGGATTTAATAAAAAGACAAATTGAAGTCAGCAGTGGTAATTTAACCCGTGAAGAGGAAGTTATACTTAAAAGGAATGCTAAAGATTGCGATTCAATTATAATAGAAACAAACGTAAATATTTCAAATTATAATAATTTAAAGGGAGCGTCTAAATTTAAATTTGAAACTCCAAGTGCTGGAGGAGAGTTTTTAAGATCAAATATGGGCTCTGTTTTAGAGGAAACTGGATTCATAGATTCTGAAGATGATTTAAATCAGGTTTTACACAGTGTATCTTTAGAACTTACCAATTATAAACTCAAAGAAGCATCAAAAGCTCGGGATATGTTTTTAATTCAAGCTATAAATGCAATAGATGAAATTGACGAAGCTACAGGTAAGTTAATCGAAAGATTAAGGGAATGGCATGTACTTAACTTCCCTGAGCTTGATAAAATAAAAAATAATGAGAAATATGTTAAATTAATTGCAGAATACGGTGACAGAAATACTATAATTGAAAATGAACTTTTAGATGAGATAAAAATATCAAGTCAAAACACCGGCACTGAAATGGAAGGCCCTGATCTTGAAGTGCTTCAGGGATTTGCAGGCTCTGTAGAATCTCTTCAGGATACCAAGAAATCTCTTACAGATTATGTTGATGAAAAAATGGGTGAAATTGCTCCAAATTTAAGCAATTTACTCGGCTCGTCACTTGGTGCAAAACTGATAGCCCATATTGGTGGTATTGAAAAACTTGCATTGCTCCCTTCAAGCACAATTCAGATCATGGGTGCAGAAAAAGCGCTTTTCAGGCATAAAAAAACTGGAGAAAGACCTCCTAAACATGGACTTATATATCAGCATCCTGAAATTAGAAGTGCCAGGTGGTGGCTTAAAGGTAAGATTGCAAGGGCCCTGGCAGCTAAGATATCTCTTGCAGTTAGGAAAGATGTTTATTCTGGTGAACTGGATCCTGATTTAAAAGAAGATTTTGAGAAGAAACTTGAATCCATTAAAAAGGAACATCCATTCCCTCCAAGGTCTACTAAATCAAAAGAAGATAAGAAAAAGGGTAAAGGAAAGAAAAAGAAGAAAAAAAGGGAAAAATATAAGAAAAAAGTCAAAGATTATTATTAAACTTTCATTTCTTTATTTTATAA
>JAEYQZ010000286.1 GCA_023409695.1 Methanobacteriota archaeon
TAAATGGAAATTAAAAATATAGCTGCGGCACTGCTTGAAGTTCAAAGAAAAATTAAAAATCCATCAAACACAGCTGTAAATCCTTTTTTCAGGAGTAAATATGCACCATTACCTGATATTTTAAACTGTGTACGTCCAATTTTAACTGAAAATGGAATATTGTTAATCCAGAATACTGGAAGTAACGAAGCTGGAGATGTATATGTTCAAACTAAACTTATTCATACATCAGGTGAGGTAATTGAAACTGATAAATTACTCTTGAAACCTGAGAAGAATACAGCTCAAGGAATTGGAAGTGCAATTACGTACGGTAGGCGCTATCAGTTAACAGCGCTTTTAGGAATAAGTTCTGAAGACGACGACGATGGGAATATAGCTTCAAAAGCACGTCCAAAAGAGGGATCAAATCAATCCAAAGATGATGCTGAAGCAATGGAATGGATAGATGAAATTACAGAGATGTTAACTGCAAAGAATTTTAACGTGAATGAAAATGCAATTATAAGCAAAGCTAAGCAAATTTATGATGTTCAACAGGTTAAAAGGATTGAAGATCAGCTTAAGAGAAAATAATTGGGAATTTACTTAAATTCCCTTAAAATATTTTAGTAAATATATTAAAATTAGATTTTTGCTTAGATTGGCTTTTTATTTTTAAACACGACTTAAATATCTTTTAAACGTATTTTAACCTCCTTATTCTTTGATGAATATATACTATGAAAGTCAAAAGAATAGTGAGGATAGCTTAGTTTGTTCGGAAAAATAAGGAGGGGTTTTATGAAATCAGTTAATCTTAAATGTAGTGTTGATTTTGAAAAAAAGGTCTTCCTTTGTGTTTTTTGAACCACACGTAAGGCTTCCAACATAGAAGGCTGTGCATCTTTCCATATTAAAAAGATAACTACTCCCGACAATGTTTATACCAAAGAAGATAATAAACGTCTCAATTTATCCTCAGAAATATTATCAGAAATTCAAAGGGAGTCTTCATATTTTAAACCATTTAATATTGAGATGCAGATAGGTGAAGAGGTTTTAAACACTTACTTCGAAAATAGAACGTTTTCTGTATCTGCATCGAAAAATAAAGAACTTGAAGAAGAGATAACTGGTAAATTAGATATGGAATTTGAAAAAAAATATCCTCGGATATGCCCTGATTTTGTCCAGAGAATATACAAATAATTTAAAAAAATAAAATCAAAAAGGGATTAAACTCCCTTAAATATTTTATCTAACTGTTCTTTTGGCTGTGGTTTTGTAAGTAAACTTACTATAACTGTTATCACAAATGCAATAGGCAGCGCTATCACTATGGAATCAACTGTAGGCCATGGATTTGCAGCTATAAGAACAGGGCTACCTGTAAGCGCCTGACAAATACCAAGTGCTGCTGCTGACTTTTTATATTCAAATACCATCCAGAAGATACTTAATAATGTTCCAACAACTAAACCTGAGATTACTCCTGCTTTGGTTGAACGTTTCCAGAACAGTGCAAACACGTACATTGAAAGGAATGCTGCTGCAGTTATACTAAACCACATGGCAGTTCCAACAGCTATTATATTGTCTGGTAAAATAAAGCCCAGAATAACTGCTATTATAACTGCAATGGTAATTCCTGCCCTTGCAACTAACACTGAGGATTTACCTTTAGTTCCAGTCACTGTTTCATATATATCACGACCTAATGCTGTCCCTTGCACGTGGAATTGCGCACTTAGAGTAGACATAGCTGCAGAAAGCAGTGTTATCATGAATAAGTAAGCAAACCAGACAGGCATGGCAGAACTGATAAATATAGGAATTATTTTGTCTGCATTACCTCCCGCAACTTGCATTGCCAGTTTTCCAACAGTATCGAAGAAATAAACGTTGGATAATGCTCCTACAACGAATGCAGTACCGGTCATAATGAATATGAATATTCCTCCAATTAGAACTGCTCTGTTAAGTTCTTTGTTGGATTTAACTGTCATGAACCTTACTACGAGTTGTGGTTGTGATAAAACACCGATGCCTACTCCTAAAATAAGTGTACTTACTAATGTCCACCAGAATGGGCTTCCAAATGCAGGCATAGATGTCCATCCAGTAAAACCCGTAGCTGCTGCCGTAGCTGTCGCGTTAGCTGGAACTTGATGAATCAGATTAGTTAGGGCCTGGTTACCTGTAGTAATACCTCCTGTAATCCAATAAATGGCCCCTAATAATATGACCATTCCTATAAACATTATGGTTCCCTGCAGGGCATCAGTGTACATTACTCCCCTTATTCCTCCGAAGACAACATAAACTGCAACTATAACAGCCATTGCAATTAACGCTATGGAATAATTAAGGCCTATTGTTGTTTCTACAAATCTTGCCATACCAATTAAAACTACAGATGCATATAAAGGCATTCCTAAAAATATGACCGCACCGCTGAAATACTGAATAAATTTGCTGTCAAAACGACGTGAAAGGAATTCCGGAAAAGTAAGTGCATTTAAATTATGCCCGATTTTCCTTGTTCGTTTTCCAAACAGGACAAATGCTATAAAAATACCGACAAGAATGTTCAACACTGTGAGCCATAATAGGCCCATTCCATATACTCCTGCTGTTCCACCAAAACCTACGATGGCAGCAGTACTGATAAATGTGGCCCCGTAACTGAGGGCCATGATAAATGGATGGGTTTCTCTTCCGGCGACCATATAGTCGTCGGCGCTTTTAGTCCTTTTCCAGGCTATGTAGCCTACGTAACCCACCATTAAAATATATATTAAAGCTATAACAATAAGTAAGATGTAGTTATCCATTTTAATCCCTACCTATCCTTCTTCATCCCATATCCCTAATTCTTTTTCTTCCATCTCTTTTTCTTTTTTATGCCATTCCATTTCTTCTTTAATTTGTGTTTCTTCGTCTTCGTCGCCTTTATTCCAATTTAAGGCTCCATAAATCACGCATAAAAGCATACTTAATATAGTTAAAATATAAGCACTCCAAACCCATGGATCATCTATTCCTAGGACCACTGTTTTCACCTCCGCTCATTGAATGTTAAGTATTTAATGATTAATAATTAAAAATGGATACCTTTAAATTTATCTATTTGTGCTCTTATTTAAACTGCCTAAATTATTAAAAATAAAATGTGATTAGTTATTAGGGTATATTCATGAAATTTTTCTGTTTATTTTAATTATTAGAGTACCCAATTTATTTTGTAATAATTATTGACAAATAATTAATATGATCAACAATAAAATTATCTTCTAATGTGGAGGTTGACAAAATTCAGAATGAATTTTGGAACCCCAAATCAAAGATTTGGAGGTTGAAGAAAATGCTATGCATTTTCGAAACCACAAAAAAATAAAAATTTTTTTTGGAGGTTAAAAAATGAAAGCTGTTGTTTATAAAGGTCCTAAAAATGTGGAAGTTGAGGAAGTAGAAAATCCTAAAATACGCAAGCCAACAGATGCTATTGTGAGAATTACTAGTAGTGCCATATGTGGAAGCGATTTACATATGTACGACGGCGAAACAACATTTGAATCTGGACGAACACTTGGGCATGAACCAATGGGCGTAGTTGAAGAGGTTGGAGATGCAGTCCAATTAGTAAAACCTGGAGATAGAGTTGTTATGCCTTTTAACATAGCATGTGGTTTTTGCCTGAATTGTATTCAAGGTATGACCAATGCATGTCTTACCTTAAATCCAGATCAACCGGGATCTGCATATGGATATGTCAATATGGGTCCTTATCAGGGAGGTCAGGCGGAGTATGTACTTGTACCATTCGCTGATTGGGCTTGTTTGAAATTGCCTGGAGAACCTGGTGATGAATTTGAAGATGACTTTGTACTGCTTGCAGATATCTTTCCAACTTCATATTATTCTACAGAACTGGCCCATGTTTCTATAGGTAAAGCTGTGGCAGTTTTCGGTGCAGGGCCTGTAGGCTTGCTCGCTGCTTACAGTTCAGTTTTAAAGGGTGCATCTGAGGTTTATGTAATCGATGATTCAGAGGAGAGGCTTAAACGTGCTGAATCAATTGGTGCAGTTCCAATAAACACTGATGATGGAGATCCTGCGCAGCAGATCATGGAAATGAGACAAAATAACAAAAATTTAATGGAATCGCTGCGACCTGGAGAAGAAAAGACATTAGGTGTTGATTCTGCTATAGACGCAGTTGGATTCCAGGCATATGACCGAAATAACCCTAATCAGGAAAAACGTAACCAGGTACTTATGGATATTGCAAATGTAATAAATGCCGGTGGACATGTAGGCCTTATAGGCGTCTATCCAAAGGAAAATCCAGCTGCAGATAATGAAGATGAAAAACAGGGAAATATAATGTTTCCACTTGGAAAACTATGGGAAAAAGGAATTACAATTGGTATGGGACAAACTCCTGTAAAACAACTACACGTGTTTTTAAGAAATTTGATATTTGATGGCAAAGCTAAACCAAGTTTCATAGTTTCAGATAGGATATCTATTGAAGATGCTCCTCAAATTTACAGCCAGTTCGATAAAAGAGATACAGTAGTTAAACCTGTAATTAAATTTGGGGCAGCTGCAAAGTAAATATTTTTAAATGCAGCATTGCATTAAAATATTTTCATATAGAACATTTTTAACCTTTAATTTTTTTATATCACATGTATCTAAAGGGGGATAGTTTAAGCTAGATTCAGCAGCACTTTAGATGGGAGATATAGGATTTTTATGAAAAAAAATGATAAAAATCCATTAGAAGGAAATTCGGAAAATATTCAAAGGGTAAATTCTGAAATTGAGAAAAAACAGCTTAGTGCAATAGTAGAAAATATTCCTGCAGGAATTATTATTGCAGAAGCTCCTTCTGGAAAATTCATCTTGGCTAATAAACAAGTTGCAAATATATGGCATTATCCACAAACAGCCCGTGCTGATGAATTTAAGAAATATAAGGGTTTTCATCCAGATGGTCGGCCATACAAATCTTATGAATGGCCATTATCACGTTCAATTAGAACAGGTGAAACCGTTAAAGATGAAGAAATTGAGATTTTACGCGGCGACGGCACAAAAGGGTGGATAAGTGTTTGCTCTTTGCCAGTAACTGATAATGATGGAAATATTATTTTAGGAATTGTGATGGATCTGGACATAACAGATCGTAAGCGCGCAGAAAATGAACTAAAAGAGAATAAAATGAGGTTAGAAACCATAATTAGAGGATCTCCAGTTCTTACATTTATAATAGGTCGAGATCATAAGGTTAATTATTGGAACAGGGCTATGGAAGAATATAGTGGGATTAAAGCTGAGGATATAGTGGGAACAGAAGATCAATGGAAAGCACTCTACAGTGAAAAAAGGCCAACTGTTGCTGATCTATTAATAGAAAAGGATTATGGAATGATTTCAAAATGGTACAGTGGAAAATGTAGGCGGTCTAAAATTGTGAGCGGGGCCTATGAACTTGAAGATTTTTTCCCTGCAATGGGTAAAGAAGGCAGATGGCTGCGTGCCACAGTAAGCATTATTGAAGACCATGAAAGTAATATAATGGGTGCTATGGAAGTACTTGAGGATATAACTGAGCGTAAACATGCAGAGGAAAAATTAAAAGAAGCTCATGACAGTTTAGAAGAACAGGTTAAAGAACAGACAGCCGAACTCAGAGAAAGTGAAGAAAAATTCCGTGCTTTATATGATGATAATCCATTTATGTATTTCACCATAAACACTGATTTTACTGTACTATCTGTAAACCAGTTTGGAGCTGAATTACTGGGTTATACTGTTTCTGAATTAATTGGCCAGCCTTTATCAAAGATATTCTATGAGGAAGACATAGAACTTGCAGAGCGAAACTTAAGAAATGCAATTAAAAATTATGGGCAGGTTTTTCACTGGGAACTGCGTAAAGTTCGTAAGGATGGAAGTATACTGTGGGTAAAAGAAACTACACGTGCAACAAAAAGATCTGACGGGAAAATTCTTATTTTCACGGCATGTGGAGATATTACAGATCGTAAGCGTGCGGAAAAGGCCTTGAAAGAGAGTGAGAAGAAGTTCCGTGAGCTATTTAATAAAGCTCTAGATGCGATATTATTATCTGAAGTTCAAGAAGATATGATGCCTGGACAATTTATTGAAGTAAATGAAGCCGCAACTAAAACATTAGGTTATAGTAAAGAAGAATTTTCCAATATGACTCCTTTAGACTTGTTTGCACCAGATAGTAAAGACCAGTTACCAAAAATCTCGGATGAACTTAAAAAAAGAAGATCTACACTATTTGAGGCAAAAAGTATTACAAAAAATAGAGGAGAAATACCTGTTGAAGTTAATGTACATATTTTCAAGCTCAGAGGAAAGAATGTAGCCCTATCTATGGCCCGTAATATTACAGATCGTAAACAAGCAGAAGAAGCCTTAAAAGAGAGTGAAAAGAAATTCCGTGAATTATTCAATCAAGCAACTGATATGATTACATTGTCTGAGTTAAATGATGATGGCACTATTAAAGGATTTATTGAAATAAATAAAGCTGCATCTAAACGATTAGGATATAGTAAAAATGAATTTTTTGATATGACTGCTTTAGATATATATTTAGACCCTTCATCTATATTAAAAATGATATCTGAGATGTTTGAAAAAGGATACTCCACCGCTGAAAATGTCCAGATAGCCAAAGATGGAAAAAAAATACCTGTCGAGCTTAATACTCATCTTTTTAATTTAGAAGGAAAAAATCTCGTTCTTTCTATCTCTCGTGATACTACGGAACGTAAAAAATCCGAGGAAGAGCTTAAGAGAAGCGAAACGATTTTAGAAGAAGCTTCACATATTTCTAAAATAGGAGCTTATGAATGGGATATAAAAAGAGATGAATTTATATTGTCAGGGGAAGGACAGCGAATTTATGGAGTTAAAGAGAGTAAATTACCTTTTGAGGAGATTATGAAAGTAGTTTATCCTACTGATGTCGTGAGTGTTCGAAGGGCATTGAATAAATCATTAAAAACTTTTAAGCCATATGATTTGGAGCACCGCATAAACCGACCTGATGGTGAAATAAGGTATATACATACTCGAAGTAGTGTTTTATTAGATGATAAAGGAAAACCTGACAAGATGTACGGTGTAACAGAGGATATAACAGAACGTAAGCATGCAGAAGAGCAAATTAAGAGGTTAGCAGATATAGTTGACTCTTCAGATGATGCTATTATTGGCGAAGACTTAAATGGAATAATATTGAGCTGGAATAGGGGGGCTGAAAAAATATATGGTTATTCTGCCAGGGAAATGGTAGGAAAGCCCATATTTAGTTTAGCTTCTGATTCTGAACGTGAAAGAACATCTAAACTTCTGGAAAAAGTTAAAAGCGGCAGGAAAGTAGCTCATTATGAAGCTCAAAGGACAAAAAAGGATGGAACTAAGATAGATATTTTGGTGACATTATCTCCTATTAAAAATGTTGATGGGGAAATTACGGGAATTTCTGCAATTGTAAGAGATATAACGGAGCGTAAAAAAGCTGAAAGGGCACTAGCAGAAAGTGAGGAAAGGTTGAATGCCACTATTAAATCATCTCCTGATTCTATTATATCTTCTGATTTAAATTTGGATATAATCTCATGTAATCAGGCAAGTATGGATATGTATGGTGCATCCTCAAGTGAAGAATTAATAGGGCTAAATGCATCGGAATTAATAAATCCAAAAGACCGACCGAGATTAATAGAAGCTACAAAAATAGCTTTATCTGAGCAAAGAAGCGTAACTTTAGAACTTAATTCCGTTACTTTAGATGGTAGAAAAGTTTTTCCTGTAGAGATTTCGGGAAATAGTATCCGTGATGCTGAAGGTAATCCAACTGGATTTGTAGCTATAACAAAAGATATTACTGAACGTAAAAACGCAGAAAGAGAGCGTGAAACTCTTATTGGCGAACTAGAACGTTCTAATCAAGAATTACAGCAGTTTGCGTATATTGCATCACATGACCTTCAGGAACCTTTAAGGACAATTTCAAGCTTTACACAACTTTTGGCACGACGATATAAGGGTCAGATTGATAAGGATGCTGATGAGTTCATAAATTTCATAGTAGATGGAACAAATAGAATGCAGGCAATGATAAAGGATTTACTGAAGTATTCAAGAGTTCAAACAAGGGGTGAAGAATTTAAACCAACAGATGTACAAAATGCTCTTGATCAAGCATTATTTAACCTTAAGGTGACTATTGATGAAAATAATGCAGAGATTACACATGATAATCTTCCTGTTGTAACTGCAGATGAAAAACAGCTCATACAGCTTTTTCAGAATTTAATAGGTAATGCTATTAAATTTAAAAAGCCAGATGAATCTCCTAAAATTCATATTTTATCTAGAAAAGATGAAGAAAATAAGGAATATATTATAGGAGTTTCTGATAATGGTATTGGAATGGATCAACAATATGCTGGGCGTATTTTTGAGCTATTTCAGAGATTACATACTAGGGATGAGTATAAAGGAACTGGAATTGGGCTGGCAGTTGCAAAGAAAATAGTAGAACGTCATGGTGGAAAGATATGGGTAGAATCTGAACCGGATGTGGGCTCTACATTCTATTTCACTATACCTATGAAAGAAGAATCCACATAATGAACTTTAATTTATGTTTATTTGGGATATTGAGGTCAATTGCCTATTACAGCTAATCCGGCTGAAAACATATTCTATTATATTGACAAAGGTGAAAATGAAAAGTAACTATTTTATTAACTTATTTTCGAAATTTATTTACTCTTGAAATATATAAACCTATTAAAAACTCAATTTACATTTCAGGTGATACCGTGGATTTAACCAAAAAAGAAGTAGAAGAACTTCAAGAGCAAATTATAATCATTTATAAAGTTATAGATCAAAATAACACGTTTATCTCATTTTTTTATCAGGATATGGATGTTAACATACCTAAAAGCGACAGTAATCTAATTAATGAGCTTGATGAACTTGAAAATGCAGAAGAAATGCTTAAAAAATGTATTGTTGAGCTTGAAGAAATAAAGAAGAATGAAAGATTAGAAGACAAAATATTCTATGAAATCATTGCAAGATATGATTTAAAGGAATTATATGAAAAATATGGTATAACAGAGCCTAAAGATTTGGATAAATTGGATATTAAAGAATTATTAAAGATATTGTAGTTAGCTTTTAATGTTCTGGCCTTTTTGAGGTCTTCTTTCAGGAAGGGTAAAGTAAAATGTTGAACCAGCAGATGGTTCAGATTCAACCCAGATATGCCCGCCATGGCGTTCAATAATCCTCTTAGAAACTGCGAGTCCTATTCCGGTACCCTCATATTCGTCTCGGGTATGTAATCTCTGAAATATTATAAAAATACGCTCCATATATTGCGGTTCAATTCCAATTCCGTTATCACGGACACTGAAAACATATTCATTTCTATTTTCATCTTTATGGGCTTTGATGTGGATTTTAGGCGTGATTTCTGGTTTTCTGAATTTGATAGCGTTTCCAATTAAATTCTGGAATAGTTGGATCATCTGCCTTTTATCAGCCATTATTTCTGGGAGATTTTCGTGAGTAATTTCAGCATTGTTTTCTTTTATAGAAGCGTAAAGATTAGATTTTGTATTTTCCAGGATTTCTTCAGTGTTGGTTATTTCAAACTCTTTTCCTCTTGTTGCTACGCGTGAGTAGTTTAGAAGGTCGTTAATTAAAGTTTGCATTCTTTTTGCGGCATCTACAATATATTCAATAAACTCATCAGCATCAGAATCTAATTCATTCTTATAACGGCGCTCAATTAACTGGGTAAAACTGGTAATAGTCC
>JAEYQZ010000287.1 GCA_023409695.1 Methanobacteriota archaeon
GTTCAGGAAAAACGTAGTTTTTCCTTCAACTTCAGAAAAAGAATAGTAAATTCAAGAGTCTCATAATCCTGTTTTATTGAAAAAATAGATAAAAATATAGCTGAATATGGTAAAATACAGTCAAAACAAACTAAATAAAAAAATAACTCAAATATAGTACTAAATCAATTATATTACCCATTTTATATCTTTTTAAATCTCTTTGCTTCCCTCGCAGTTAAGACTAGTTCCCTAATTTCTGATGGCAGCTGTTCATTTTGCCATTTTCTTTCTGCATCTACAGATTTATCTGAATTTTTAACTGCTTTTAAAGCATACCAGGCTGCTCCTAATGAATGATCAGCCATATGGGCAGTTGCAACAGCATGCCCAACAGAACGGGCCACTGCAATTGCAGTCGGGTTTGAAGATTCCCTTGCTACTGCATGTGCAGCTACAGAAGCTTTTCTTGCATCTCCTACCGAAGCATTTCCCGTCTCCCACGCATGAGCCGTATCCAAAGCATTTATCAGCCTCCCATCTATTTTTTCGCCAAAAAGATATAACACATGCCTAGAACAGTCACAGGCCCATTTAATTAATTGATAGTGCTGTTCTTTTTTAAGAGGTCCGCCCCGATGTTCTGCTACAAATCGTTTATCTCGCATTTTTGTATTTCTCCATATGTCAGGTCATAGCTTTCAATTTTTATAAACTGCCTTTTCTTTATTTTTTAATTAAATTAGACTATATTTTAGTTTATCCATTCTGAATTTTTCAAGTACGTTAAAGTATATAAAATCATAAAATTTGACTGATTCAGAGAATTTTAAGGAAATAAAGGTTAAAATAGAAAAAAATAGAATTAATTATAAACCAAAACCCTGTGTAAAAAGCATGTAAAGACCCCAGATGAATATGACTGTCATGATTAGTAATTCTTTCCATGCCAATCCCGGATTAGCTTCTATTGCATAGGACATCATTTTTATCGCAGATATTGGTGGCTCCGGTGACTTTTCTGGTGGCAGTGATTTAGAGAAACTGTGGAAATACAATTGAATCAGCACCATTCCAACCAATAAACCGGCAATAAAGCTGATATACTCCATCCTGCCAGATACAAACAATAATCCTATAATAATTAATATCACAGCCAGGAAAAAAAGGTCCTGTATTTTTGTTGCTCCCCTTTTTCCAGTGTATGCATTGTCTAACAATTTTCGCCTGGTTTCGTACTTTACAAAGAAGAAAAAAAAGAACTTAATCAACGAATATATGATAAAAAACGCTAAAACTATTTTTAAAGCCAGTAAAGCAGTTTCATTCATTTTTCTTTCCTCCACAAATTAAAATTGACTGTTGGTTATTTTATAAGACTATTAGTTAATAAACTTAATGGCAGTTAATTTTAAATACAGTTTAAAATAAATAAATTAAAAGTGATATAATGCCAAAGGTAGTCCCCGAATACAAAGAAATAGCTAAAAACAAAATAATTCAAGCTGCCATTAGAATTTTCTCCCAAAAAGGATTTCATAAGTCTACAATGGACGAAATAGCCAGAGAAGTAGGGGTAAGCAAAGGAACATTATATACATACTTTAAAAGCAAAGAAGAAATACTCAAAGAAATATGGGAATTAAACAATCAAAATATCTTAGATCTTAAAAAAACATTTAAAGGATATGATTGTTCAGAAGTATTAGAAGAACTCTACCGCATGATGGTAAATTCATCAGGATTAAACTTATCTTTTGAAATAACTGCTTTATCTTCCCATAATGACAATATAAAAGAAATCAATAAGGCATCATATGAGTCAAAATTAGAGTCTTTAAAGGATTTTTTACAAGATCAACAGCAAAAAGGCGCCATAAAAAATGATATCGATGCAGATATCTTAGCTCAGATTTTAACTGCTTTATATACAGATGTAGCTACCCAATTATTAATCGGTATTGACAGTAAAAAGGTTCATGAAAAATGGATCAAGTCAGTTGCTGCAATATTGGAAAAATAAATTTTTTTAGAGGCTTATGGTTAAAATAAGATAATTTTAACATATCTTTAGTAAGGCTATCTATGAATATTCTAAAATGAAATCATAGAACATTAGATAGATGAGCAAATCTTTTCTATTTAAATAAAAAAAGAATTTGAGTTGGATATACCTGATTATTTAGCACTAGAACCTTGAATTCTCTCACTCATCTGTCTTCTAAAATTTTGATATATTTCTGCATTCTCTTTTTCTGCTAATCCACCATCAAGACCTTTTACGACTTCCTCTGAAGGTATACGGTCTGAATTAACCACTTTTTCATACCTGAAGGACGGCCAGTTATCAGGTAAATCTGCAAGATGTACATATTCCATATTATACGGCATTAAATCAATCTGATCCTCTAAAACTTTATCTACGTACTTTTTATTGGGTTCAAAAGTTATCATAGGCCTAATCGAGTCAGCCTGCATGATATCTTCAATATTTCTACCTTCATGTTTTTTAATTAAATCTGCACACATGTTGAAGTGGGTGATTTCCATCTGTGCAAAGTGTTCCCATAACCTTCTTATTCTGCGGTTTGGCTCTGTTAAAGCGGCAGAACAATAGTTATACGCTTCATTAAGCTGTATCATTGCTACTTTTTCAAGCATAGTTTCATTTGGATCACCTAATAATCCATATTGAGTTACATGCTGTTCTTCAATTTCTGCAATTTCTGAATACAGTCTACGTGCCAGATCATCCCCACACATGTTTCCATGAGATTTGTAAAATAGTTCAGTTTGCTGCTCTCCTGAAGTAATTGTGATATAATTCATTTTTGTCTTGAGTTCGGCCTCATCCTTGTCATAATGATTTCTCATGGAATCATCAGGATGTCTGTGCTCCATACTGGTGGGTCTTCCAGGTTTAATGTCAGTTTTTCCCTTAATTATTTGTTCTGGGTCTTCACCATTCAGGATCTGCATTAAGCATCCATATCTATAAAGATGGTCAAAATCTTCAAGCAGTGCAAAATCCAGTGTACTTTTCACATAAGAATCGGGTTCGTGTTGAGCCAGGTTTGCTGTAAGATCTACAGCTACCTGTTCATAGCCCAGAGTAGTTTCCAATATGGTTTGATCTGGAGGGTTAAGCCAGTCTACAGTCTGCTGCTGTTGAGAATCTGCACGACGTATTTCAGCCATTTGCTTCTTAATTTCTGGATTAGCAGACATTCTCTCCACGGCATGAGATGTTAATACAGAATTAGTCTCAATTCCATTCATTAAAATAACTCTAGTACGAGTATAAGGATCCACATCCATTTTGTCATATGGTTCTTGAATTACTTCTTCCCAGTTCATATATTCCGATTCCATAGGAATTCCATCCATTTCAAATGGTTTAAATTGAGCCATAATATCAACCTCCACTGTTTTTAATTTCCTATGTAATACTTTGTTTATAAAATTTAATATTATTAGAATAGAAATACTGAGTTTATTAAAGACCATAGTGGCAAAGTGCGGATTATAACTAGATATAAGTTTTTATATACCCATAATCACCTTATGAATAAAAAATTGTAGTTTAACTGATTTTTAATCTTCTTAATGTTTAATGAACTAATTCTTAATATATTACAAACAAATTAGCAGCTATTTTGTGACTTAACTCACAATAACAAGAATAAGTTATTACCCACATATATCTAATTTTCTTAATCCAGTAAAAAGAAAAAACAATTCCATATAAATGAGTGTTATTATTGTGATCTTAAAAATACAATATTTATTGCTTTAGAACCATTTAATAAGGAATTTATGTTTTAATTGTATTGATAATCATGAAACATAATGTGATTAAATTTATTTTAGATAAGCGTCCTCTTAAAGTAAATACAAATGTTTTATGTTGATTATCATAGTATAGAAATAGGAAATATTATATGGAATAGCGTTGATAAACTACTATTAATGATATAATAAGGCATTTCAAATTAATACTTTTATACCAGTTCTTGTATCCAAATGAAAGTATATATGTAACACTTTGAACCAGCCTATTATTTATATAGGAAATAGAATATTAAATAAGGTGGAAAAATGGCAGTTATACCCAGTGCATTAGCTCCAGTATCTAATATTATTGACAACGTTATACCTGAAAAATACGCTGTTATGATGCAGGAAATGCTTATAAGAAGTGGAATGTATGTTAAAGCTTCAGATATAATAACATTAGATCTTTTATTTGGAATTGGATTGGCAGTACTTGGTGCTGTTGCATTTTTATTATTTAATATAAATCCCATTTTAGGAGCATTAGCTGGTTTTGTACTACCCACAATACTTATTGGTGTCTGGATATTTTTCATGATGGAACGCAGAGTTGATGCTATTGAACAAGGAACTCCTGATTTTTTAAGACAGATTGCATCTTTACTTCGAGCTGGTGTTGGTCTTGAGACTGCCCTTGAAGACGTTTCAAAACATGGGGAAGGTCCTTTAAGTGATGAATTAAAAAGGGCTGTAATTGAAATTAAAATTGGAAGTACATTTGATGATGCCATACTGGCAATGGGAGAACGTCTTAAATCTAAAAACTTAGATAGAACATTTAGAATGATATTAGAAGGAAGAAAAACTGGTGGAAGCCTATCTGATGTTGTTGAAACTGTTGCAGAAGATTTGAGAGCTATTTTAGCATTACAAAGGGAAAGAAAAGCAAATGTAATGATGTCAGTGATGTTCCTGGTTATTGCAGCTATAGTAGCCGCCCCTTTTGCGCTAGGAATGATAATGTCCTATAATTCATTTATTGGATCTTTAGGTAAACCAAATCCACTGGCAGAAGTTGCGGTCATATCTGCAACGGGTTATATAATTATTCACTCCATAATAGCATCACTGTTAATTGGTATTGTTATGTATGGTAGTGCAAGAAAAGGAATTAAATATGCATTATTATTGGTCCCAGCAGCTTATGGACTGTTTTATGTAATGCAAGCAATGGGTCCCAAGTTATTAGGATTTTAGTAGGTGTTAAATATGAAAATACTGGAAGACGAAAGTGGGCAAGGTGCAGTAGAATATATACTAATTTTTGGGGGCGTAATCGTAATTGTAATTATAGCTGCACTTTATTACAAGAATTATGCAAATGGATTAGGTGAGGAAATAAACAAATCTGATGTGGATAATATCAATAAAAGTCTACAGAATATATCCAACAAATTTACGTCATAATATTTAAATATTACATTTACTACTTTTTTATATTTATTTTAAATTTGCTTTTTATTTAATCATATTACACAATATTAACATACATAATAATAATGCTAATATCTATTTATCATTAAGGGGGTAAAAGTATGGATATGCTAATAAACGGGAAATTAATAGAGAAATCTGAGAAAATAGAAATTAGAAATCCGTTCAATAATGAAATAATAGATACAGTACCTCAGGGGAGTCATGAAGACGTGCAAAATGCATTGATTGCTGCAAACAGGGCAAAGAAAACCTTAAATGATATTTCATCCCGCGAAATATCAGAAAGCTTATATGGAATTTATGAAGAATTATCCAAAAATTCGAAATCCCTTGCAAAATTAATAACACTTGATTGTGGTAAACCAATTAAAGACTCAATAGAAGAAGTGAATCGTTCTATACAAACCATCCTACTTTCAGCAGAAGAATCAAAAAGAATATACGGCGAGACAATACCCATGGATGCTTGTGCAGGTGGAGAAAATGTAGTTGGTTTTACCATGAGGCTTCCGCTAGGTGTGGTTGCTGCCATAACTCCTTTTAATTATCCTTTAAACCTTGCAATTCATAAGGTTGCACCCGCTATTGCAGCTAAAAACAGTGTAGTTTTAAAACCGTCCATGAAAGCCCCACTTGCGGCACTAAAACTGACCGAGATTATGGACTTTTACCTTCCAGATGGGGCTCTAAATGCTGTAACCGGATATGGGAAGGCCATCGGTGATGAAATTGTAACAAGCCCTATTGTAAATAAGATATCATTTACTGGAAGTGTAAAAATCGGTGAACATATATCTAAACAGGCAGGGATGAAAAAATTAACACTTGAACTCGGAGGAAATGATCCTCTTATCATACTTGAAGATGCAAATATAGAAAAAGCGGTTGAAGCAGCTGTAAGGGGTTCTTATCTTAATGCAGGCCAGGTTTGTATTGGGGTAAAACGTGTAATCCTTGATGATAAAATAGCCGATGAATTTATCCAAAAATTCGTAAATGAAACTCAAAAACTTGTAACTGGAGACCCAATGGATCCAGAGACAGATGTAGGTCCTTTAATAAGCAAAGCAGCAGCAATTGAAGTGGAAAACAGAGTAAATACTGCCATAACTGATGGAGCAGAACTTTTATGCGGTGGAAAACGTAAAGGAACATTATACATACCAACAATCCTCGATAATGTTGACTCTAACATGAAAATTGTACAATCTGAAACATTCGGTCCCATATCTCCAATAATACGCATAAATGGGATTGATGAAGCAATAAAAGCTGCAAATAACACCAGATATGGACTGCAAGCAGGAATATTTACTAATAATATTAATAATGCCATGAAAGCTATAAAAGAGATAGAAGCTGGAGGAGTTATAGTAAACAAACAATCCACTTATCGAATGGACAATATGCCTTTTGGAGGCTGTAAAATGAGCGGGTTAGGTAAAGAAGGCATAAAATATGCAATGGAAGATATGACTAAAACTAAAATGGTGGTTATTAATCAACTTTAGAAAAAAAATGATAAAAACAGTTGGATGATCAACTGCTCAAAAATTCTCTGAATTTTTGGCATCCCAAACACCTTCGGTGTTTGAGGACTTTCCTAAGCCGTCGAAAATCTTCGATTTTCGGGCATGCAACAACCTTTGGTTTTTGCAAGGTTGGAATGGTATGACTAAAACTAAGATGGTGGTTATTAATCAACTTTAATAACTGAATTAATCCTGAAATTTATCTTCCAGCTCATTAGCAGACTTATATATTAATTCAGTTAATTCAATTCCTTCTTTTTCTCCCAGTATTTTTGAATACCTTTGGTACAGGTTTTGCCAGCATTCTTCTATTTCTTCTTTTAAATTTTCACCTTTTTCTGTAGGATAAATATATGAAACTTTTCCTTTGACTTTTCTAGTAGCTAAACCTTTACTTTCAAGCTTATCTATAAATCTGGATGTTGTTGAAGGTTTAATATTTAATATTTTACCCAATTCATTTTGTGAAAGCCCAGGTTCAGTATTAATGGCCATTAATGCAAATGCATGGGGTGTTGAGAGTCCTATCTTTGAAAATTCTTCGTCAGCCATCTTGCTTATAAGTCGGTTAAGTTTATTGCTTGCAAAATACAGGCAAGTACATAAAGTGTCTTCACATCTAACATCTTTTTTCATTGGTTCACCCGATTTTCTCTGATTTTTGGTTAATTCACTAGCAAACAGTATATAGAAACATTTATATATTGTTTGTGCATACAACTTATGATTAGTTGTACATACAAATAAAGGAATATTTTAAAACGTTGTGGAGAAAACAATATGAAAAAAATAGATATAGGAAAAAATGGATTTGTTTATCCCATGCCAGTTGCGCTTTTAGGGACAAAAGTAGAAGATAAATCCAATTTTATGGCACTTGGATGGGTAATGAGAGCAAGTATTAATCCCCCTCTTTTGACTGTTTCTGTAAATAAAAATCACCTGACAAATAAAGCTATTCGCAAAAATAAAACTTTCAGCGTCAATTTTCCAAGTATAGACTTGATAGAAGAAACTGACTACTGCGGACTGGTTTCTGGAAAAACTACAGATAAATCTGATCTATTTGAAATCTATTATGGAAATTTAGAAACTGCCCCTATGATTAAAGAATGCCCTCTCTCATTAGAATGCAAGTTAAATGATATTTATGAAATGCCTGCAAGTGATCTCTTTATTGGAGAAATAGTAAGCACTTATACTGAAGAAAAATATTTAACAGACAACAAGCCAGATATTGAAAAAATTAACCCTGCAGTTTTGACTATGCCTGATAACAACTACTGGAAAGTGGGCGAAAATATAGGCAAAGCGTGGGGCATAGGTAAAAACCTTAAAAAATAGAATTAAATATTTTTAATACATTAAATTGAAAATATGGATCCAAATTTAATTTTAACATGCCTTGCTGCTGCGAATTAAAATTATAGAAATGTTGTCAAAATTGAAAATTTCGCATGCGCCAAATTCATTGAATTTTAGAAAATGCTGTCAAATCAAAGATTTGACGCAGCGAAAACTAAGTTTTCGCATGCTTCGCATTTTCTAACCTTTGGAAATCTGTGATTTCCAATGTTTGAAAATCGAAGATTTTCAACCGTGAAAATTTCCAATTTTCACATGCCCCAAACGCTTTGCGTTTGGTGGTCCCAAAAAAAAGATTTGATTTTTTTTGAGGTTGAGAAAAATCAAAAAGATTTTTCGAACCCCAAAATCATAGATTTTGAGGGATTTTGGCAGTGTTTGCATGCTGTGCATTTCTATACCACATGATCTTTAAGTATTCAGCAAAGGAATCGTAAAGTAAAAAGTCGAACCTTTTCCAAGTTCTGATTCCACCCATATTCGCCCCCCATGAAGTTCTACCACTCTTTTACTAATGGCCAAACCTATTCCTGTACCTTCATATTCTTCTTTTGTATGTAATCTCTGGAATATTGTGAAAATACGCTCTGCATACTGTGGTTCCATTCCAATTCCATTATCGGCAACACTAAAAATGTATTCATTTTTATCTTTATGGGCTTTGATGTGGATTTTAGGGGGAACTTCTGGTTTTCTGAATTTAATAGCGTTTCCAATTAAATTCTGGAATAACTGGATCATCTGTCCTGGTTCAGCCATTATCTTAGGGAGATTTTCATCGATAATTTCAGCGTTATTTTCATAAATTGCAGTGTTAAGGTTATTTAAAACAGAATTAAGAATTTCTTCAATATCTATTAGTTCGATCTCTTTTTTCTTTGTTGCTACGCGTGAGTAGTTTAGGAGGTCGTTAATTAAAGTTTGCATTCTTTTTGCGGCATCTACAATATATTCAATAAACTCATCAGCATCAGAATCTAATTCATTCTTATAACGGCGCTCAATTAACTGGGTAAAACTGGTAATAGTCC
>JAEYQZ010000003.1 GCA_023409695.1 Methanobacteriota archaeon
GTTCCTGAAAAATAATAAATTTCAACTTTACTCATTACAACACCATCATGGTTGTAATAACTAAATTAAAATAATCTGCTGAATTCTTCGACCAGCTCATCAATTTTTTTATTACGCTGTTTATTCCAGACAATGATTCCAGTTCCATAGACTATTCCGCCTTTAGATCCACATGCTTTTTTCATTTGGCCAATTGCACAGGTCCCACCAGTCCAGTTAAAACGTATGGCTTTTGTAACAAAACATGCCACTTTTTTATCCTGAAGTGATGCAATTTGTTCCATATATACTTTCATAGCAGGTGCAAGGGAAAAGGCATGTACAGGAGCTCCAAAAATCAATGCATCGTACTTAACTACATCAGGAGGGTTTTCAATCTTTATATCTTTACCCTGGGGTTTATCGCCTCCCACCATTCTCACCCTCTGTTTCTACCTCATTTCCAGATGCTGAAAGCTTCTCCTGAAGTTTTTGAGCGACTTCACAGGTGTTACCTGTTTGTGAATGAACAACAATACCTATTTTCATCGTATACTCCTCATTTTATTCATCTAAATCAAGTAATCCACTGAACTTTTCAATGAGATCATTAATTTGTTTTTCTCGATTTTTGTTCCAGATTACAATCCCAGTTCCAGAAACAGTAGCCCATTTAGATTCGCAAATATCCTTCATCTGGCCAATTGCACGATTTCCACCAGTCCAGCCAAATGGCAAACCCTTTGTAACAAAACATACAACTGTTTTACCTGAAAGAGACGAAACTTGCGTTAAATAAGCTTCCATTACTTTTGAAAGGGAAAAGGCATGTACAGGAGCTCCTAATATAACCCTATCATATCCACTTAAATCAGGAGGATTTTCGATCTTACTATCTTTACCAGGGACATCCTGTCCTCCTGCTAGTCTCAACTGTTGAATAGCTACCTCATGCCCATCTGCAGAAAGTTTTTCCTCAAGCCTCTGGGCAACAGAGTAGGTATGCCCAGTCCTGGAATGAATGATAATTCCTATCTTCATAATATACTCCACCCCAAGTCTTCAATGAAATTGGTTTATTTTAAACCGTATTTATAGTTTTATAAAACTTATTAATTACATTGAATACTTAATCTTTTATTTACACAGCCATCAAGGAGTATCTGCAAGTCTTTAGTCAATCAATGTTATCCTACCTAAAGCCATGTATTATAATATAACTATTAATGGTGTTAAAACCTTAACCCCAATTTTCGGCATTATTTTCATTCTTAATTAATGCATAACTGCTACAAACTCATTTCACTTTTTTCAAGCTTTTTATTGCACCTGTAAAGCTGTGCTGTCACATATCCTAAGAATACAAAAATTAGGATAATAAACAGCATCAATGTTGATTTAATTTCATCAGAACCGCTTTCAAAAACTCGATAGAGTATAACTATCTCTAAGGGCACCAGGATACCAACAGTCTTGATCAATCGATTATTTCTCTCAATTAATGATTTAGTATCCGTATAAATACTTGGCCTTTCAGTTTCATAGGGTTTACGCCATATATACCATGGAATAATTTTATCATCTGCTAATTCCCAACCATCTTCTTTAAAGAGCTCAAAATAATTATTTCCCACGTTAATTTGATAATCAACGCAGTACCTCCTCTTCCTGCTTTCCCCTTTTTCAAATTTAAAGACTATATAAGCAAAACCTACACTGACCAGATTCCAGCCATCTAATTCCATTTCTTCAAGCCAATTTTCTATTTTTTCTGGGTTCCAGCCCCACCACCAGTGGCAAGCAGTTTTAGTTTCTCTCATTTTAATCCCCAATCCTTAAAAACTTATATTTTATATGCATCAGCTATTTAGTAACAAAATTTTAAATATCAAAGCTTCATTTCACTTTTTTCCAGTTTTTTATTGTACCGATGAAGCTGCATCATAATGTACCCTAAGACTAAAATCATTAAAAAAAGCAGCCCTAATCCTATTCCAATGTAACCACCATTAAATGTGGAGTAAAATACAATTGTATCCATGACTATCAAAATTCCAACAATCCAAAGCTGGCGGTTGTTTCTCTCAATTAAGGATATTGTATCAGTATAAATACTGGGCCTTTCATTTTCATAGGGTTTACGCCACATATACCACGGAAGAATCCCATCATCAGCTAGTTCCCAGCCATACTCTTTAAAAAGCTCAAAATAGTTTTCATCAACATCTTCTTGATAGTCAACGCAGTACTTCATCTTCCTGCTTTCTCCTTTTTCAAATTTAAAACGAATGTGATTAAAATCTACTTGAAATAGGTTCCAGCCTTCCAGTTCCATCTCCTCAAGCCAGTCCTCTATCTTTTCAGGATTCCAGCCCCACCACCAGTGCCACACAGTTTTAATTTCATTCATGCTAATTCCTCATTTCATTTTTACCATGCTCAAGAAGTTCTTCTAAACGTTCGAGTTCTAATCTCAGCACAATTTTCCCTTTTTCGCTAAGTTCATAGATTTTTTTACGATCTTCTTCTGCAACTGATGTTATCAATCCCTCTTTTTCCATTCGGGAAAGATTTCCATACATTGTGCCCGCACCGATCTTAATAC
>JAEYQZ010000071.1 GCA_023409695.1 Methanobacteriota archaeon
CCTCTAAAGTATATCATTTTACTCACGATGTCCTTCTTTAGCATTAAACTCCATAAAAATCAGTATAGCATATTTATATTATTTCTTATTGTATATAGAAATTAGATGATCATTAATTAAATAATTAATTGAAGGTTTTAAAAAATTTTTCAGTGATCCAAAATTCATTTATTTTCTACAGGAAAGTTAAATTTAAAGCGATTTATCAATAAATAATTTATTTTAATCATTAAAACCAATTTATTACAGTCTAGCTGTTAGCATAATAATCATTAAAAAATTTTTTCATTCCAAAAGTTGATGTAGATTTTTTCACAGTAAACATCATTTCTTAAATAAACTGTTATCTTGAGTTCATAGCTGTAAACAATATTTAAACATATTAAAGCTTTGTTCTATGAAGATTTGATTAAATTGGGGGTGGTTTACCATCCAAATCGTATAATCTTATTTATTTTCTATGTTCTTTTATGAATTTTTTTATGTTTTTAGATTCTATTCTTGCTCTGTTTTCCATTATTTTACTTATAGGCCAATTCCACCATTTAATTCGTTTTAACTCAGTTATTTCTGATTCTTTGAAGCGGTATTTAATATGTTTGGCAGGATTACCTGCTACAACCTCATAGTCTTCCACATCTTTAGTTACAACAGAATTTGCACCAATTATAGCACCATCTCCAATAGATACTCCAGACATTATTGTTGTATTTATACCAATCCAGACATCATTACCAATGATTACATTACCTTTAGAGCTTATGATATTCTTTTCATTGTAATGTTTAAAATGAGATTTTACAAAATCAGTTTCTAATTGAATAAATGGAAATGTTGTTATCCAATCAGCTCTATGAGCCGAACTAGAGACAATTGAAACTCCTCCTCCAATTGAACAGAAATTACCAATTTTAACCTTATATTTATCACTAACAGCAAGTATTAACGGGTCACAATTAGTATACTCCCCTACTTCAACAACATTATTTAAAAACTTATTATAATCTTTATATTTGATATAAGTACTAAAAAAGGGGTATAATGGCATACGACGTAGAATTTTATTATCAACCAAAAATTTCACAATATTTTCAGATTTGAACATATGATACTCCTACTAATTATTGTTTTTGGCAATTTAGGGGATATACAATCATTTATCTGTTTTAAGTAGTATATTAAAAACCTTTTATATGGTTTAATTTCATTATTTATTATTTCTGCCTCATTTATGTGCATACTTTATCATTTTTAGGTATATTTCAATAATTTCAGACTTATAAATAGTTTTAATCAATTTTAACAGGATTAAATTCTCAATTAAAAAATTATTTAATTAATATATGTATTATTTAGTATTAATCTTTTATTATTATTTAATATTTTATAAAAATAATTAGAAACGTTTTGTTATTATTCTTCTAATTTTCTATTTCTAGAAGTTTAAAATATAAAGTTAATATTTATAATTGGTGTTAAATTGGATGCTATTGAATTCAAGATTAAAAAAATAATTGTAATTATCATTAATGATAAGTAAAGGAAGAATAAAGAGTTTAATACAAAAAATAATTAAGTTTGGACATTATTTTTTAATTAACAATACTTATTAAAGATTAAATAGATTTTCAGTTGAAAATATCAATAAATTTTAAATTTAAATCCCCTACTATCCTTTTTGAATCAGCTAACTGTTTTTTAATGAGGGCATAGTTCTGAGGATTATCTTCCAGAAATTCGGCATATATCTCTCTTTTTAGAAAATCAACTGTAATTATCAATGAATCATCTATTTCAAACATTTCAGCAAGCCTTTCTTTTTCTCTCATGGAGATAACTCCTCCAGTTAAATTTATAATTTTTTGATAGGCGTCGTCAAAATTTTCATCTTCAAAAATTCTTTCCATAAATTTCCCTCAGATATTGGCATATTTTTTTGTTTTATAAGTTAATTTTCTTTGAAATTAAAGATATAGAATATTATTCTAAGTATGTTTTATAGTTAATCCTTTATTTTTTTCATACAATGAATTTCAAATTATAAAATATTCTCCATATGATATACTGAAGCCTATAATCAATTAAAAGTGTATAAATAATTTTTAAATGAATATTTTAAGACCTAATTGCTGTTTCTATACACTGGCCTAACAAATAAGAAATTATAGATCATTCCATATGCATATGAGATATGCTGAACCGGCAATAAAACAAAAACCATCAAAGAGTAAATGGTTTTTGTTTTATTGATAATTTCTGCAAATATCATAGCTGCAAATAGGAAATAGAGTATAAGTGGAATTAAAATAATCAATCCTATTATTAAATACAATGGGGTTATGAAAATAAGGTATAACACGAATATTAAGGATATAAATGGTTTAATTTTGAATAATCTATGCTTTTTTATGGTATTGGTTATATTTATGCCGTAATTTCTCATATTTTTTCCGAATTCAAGTATAGAATTTGTTTCACGGTGATAGACTTTAGCATCTCCAGCATAAATAAAATCATATCCTGCTTTTTTAAGCCTTAGATTCAATTCATTATCATCTGAGATAATTAAACTGTCATCGTATCTAAATTTTGATATTATATCCTTTTTATAAATTGAATTGTAATTGGGAATACTATCTAAATATTTAACATTTCTTTTAGAAAAGGCAGGATTTCCTCCAGAAGCAATATTTGAGGTTAAAAAATTGTTTATCACAAGTTCTTTTTTATCTTCTGTAGGAGCTACTAGTCTTGGACCGCCCGCGCCTGCAATTTCATCTCCACTTCCTTCAATATATTGATACAGTGTTTTAAGCCAGTTTTTATCAACAATACAATCAGCGTCTGTATAAGCAATATATCTTGTGGTTTTGCTTGAATTATCAATTACAAGATTTCTTGAAAAACACAGGCCGTAGAAACCGAAATCTCTTTCATTTAAAACTTTATAACTTATATCTGATGCTCTTAAAATATTTTCTGCAATTTCGCGTGTTCTATCGGATGAATTTCCATCTACAACTATTATCTCAATTAATGATGTATCTATACTCTGATTTATGATGCCTTTTAAGGTCTCTTCTATGTATTTTTCCTCATTTTTGGCAACTATTCCGATGGTTATTAGAATTGACATTATATTCACGATAATTATTGATACTGTTATTTATACTCTAATTTAGTATATTAAATCAACTGGACTGGTAAATATATAATAAAAAGCTTAAATAATTTGTATTGAATTACTTTGCTTATTAATCAACTAAAAATAGATTGTATTTAAATTATTAGAATATTTACTGTTATTATGTAAATTTTGATTAACTACACTGTTTTAAAATATTTTCCATTCTCCTGCTGTAAGCTTTCCATGAATATTTCTTAGAGACCATTTTTGAAGTTTTAACTGTTTTATGTTTGTATTCATGGTAATTATTTTTAATTTCTGTTATTTTATTAGCTAATTGCCGGATATTTCCAGTTTCCACAACAGGATTGTCATCTGGTAGAATATCTTTTACTCCGCATTGATCTGAAATTATAGTTGGTATTCCTCCCAGTATTGTTTCTAGCGGGAAAATGCCCCATGGCTCTGCTTCTGAAACAAATAAAGATATATCTGCAATGTTATAAAGTTCGTATAATTTATTATTTGGAACTGAACCATAGAAAATAATTTCAATATCATTTTTTTCTGCGTATTTTATCATTTCATTTTTCATTCTTTTAGAGATAAAACTGGTTGTATTTCCAACAAAATGTAATCTTGCATTTTCTATATTTTTGCGGGTTAAAGAGAATGCTTTTATTATATCAAAGGGATGCTTTTGTGGTTGTATAGGTCCTACGAATATAGCATCAAAATATTCATTAGTTTCATGTTTAACTTCATGGTCAAGGTCTGCGCCAGAATAGCTGATATCTACTTTTTTATCAGGATACCTCATTTTGATAAGTTCTTTTATCCTGTTACTCAATGACAGTATTAATTTAGTGCTCCGTGTTAATTTTCGGTCTATTAAACTGTGAACAGAATACATTTTTTTGGTATAACTGGAAATATTATGTTGATATGGTTCATTACAAGTCCATACAGTTGGTATATTTGTGTATTTAGATATCCATTGGGCCGGATGGTTATGGGTATTTATAACATCATGATCTTTAATTTTTTCACTCAATTTTTTAATCAGGTTATGCCATCTAACTAGATTATAACTGTAGAATGGACCAGAAATCCATTTTTCATTTAATGAAATAATTTCTACATTTTCAAGTAGTGGATGAAATGCATAGTTTTTTTCCTTTTCAAATGTGTATATAGTAACTTCGTGCCCCATTTTGTTTAGATAGTAACTTAATTTGCATACCTGTTTTTCAGCCCCTCGAGGATAGATTAATTCAGGGTGAACGATTCCAATATTCATAACTTACACCTGCATATTTTTTAAATATTATTAAGTAATTACTAACTATTATTATTTTATTATTATTTATAATTATCCTTAAATAAATTCAGAGGACTTATTAGGGATATATAATTAATTAGGAGAGTAATTAGGTACTTAAAAAGTGAAAAATAGTTAATATGTATTATATTTGATAATGAATGGATATAATATACAATAATTACAAAATAGTTGAATATATAAGTTCAATGACTAATTTTCTTTTTAATTATTATCATTAATTATAAGAGAAATTTATGAGAAAATATATAACAATAATATTAAATTTCAGAAAAATCAATTATTTTAATTCATTAAAACATGTTATAGAATTATTTTGGATTACAAATAACATTATTTTAGATAGCTGATTTAATGATCAGATGATGTGAATTTATGAATACAGCAAAGAGAGTAGTCAAAAATACCAGCGTGCTTTTTATAGCTACAATTATAGGCTATATTCTAGGATTTTTTGTTTTTGCGTATACTTCTCGATATTTGGGTGCTGAAGGATTTGGTGTTATCTCCATTGCGCTATCACTGGCAGCGATTTTTGGAATTATGATTGATCTTGGTTTAAACACGTTAACAGTAAGGGAAGTGGCACGGAATAAAGATCTGGCAGATAAATACGTTTCAAATACTTTACTTATGAAGATTATACTGTCTATTTTAACGTTTGGCCTCATAATCTTATCAACCAAAATAATCGGTTATTCGGAGCAGGTAAGTTATGTAATTTACATAATCACATTTTCTACAATATTTGCAGCTTTTACAGGCATATTTAATGCTATATTTCAAGCATATGAAAAACTGGAATATCAGTCTATTGGCACGGTTTTAAATGCTGTATTAATGTTTATTGGAGTTTTAATTGTTATATATCTTAATTTAAATATTTTCGCCATTGCATTCGTTTATTTTATAGCTGGTCTGGTAGTTTTAGTCTATGATATCTTAGTTTATTCATGGAAGTTTGTTCTGCCAAAAATTGATATTGATTGGAGTTTCTGGAGCCCAACAATAAAAGATTCTTTACCATTTGCAATAACAGGGATATTTACAATGATTTATTACTGGATAGACTCAGTTATATTGTCGGTAATGGTAGGAAATGAAGTTGTAGGGTGGTATAATGCTGCTTACAGGATAATTGCTATTTTTGCATCTTTATACTCTGTTTATATGGTCTCTATTTTTCCAGTACTCTCGGGATTCTATGAAACATCTAGAGATTCCATTAAAATAGCTTATGAACGCTCGTTTAAGTACATGCTTATCCTTAATATTCCAATTGCAATATTCATAACTTTTCTAGCAGACAAAATAATATTTATTATTTGCGGACCTGGATATGTTCCATCGGTAATTGCCCTACAGATATTGATCTGGTCTGTTATTTTCATGTTTATAAATACACTTTCTTTGAATTTGCTTGGATCTGTTAACATGCAGGTAGTGGTTACAAAGATTGCTGCATTTGGCGCGGTTTTCAATATTGTATTAAATATAGCATTGATACCTGAATTTAGTTACATAGGATCTGCAGCGGCCACTGTGTTAACAGAATTAGTTATGTTACCTATCTTTTTCCACGTTCTAAGAAAAACTGAATATATAGACATAGCTCCTTTAATGAAAGACGCATTTAAAATAGTTATTTGTAATATCGTGCTTGTGATGGCAATTATTTTATTAAGCCAATTTAATTACGGATTAGTTGTTTTAATAGGGGTTATTTTATATCTAGCTATGATATATATCACAAAAACACTGGATAGCGATGATATATTCTTAATTAAGAGTATACTTAAAAGGAAAGCAGACTAATTATAAGTAATATAAAAATTTTAAGTTTTAATTAGGATATTTAAATACATTATTTACGTTGCAATTAATATTAATCATCTAAAGATCAGTTGTATGAGGATTTAAATGAAAATATCTGTAATAATAAACACATTTAACGAGGAAAGAAACATCGAAAATTGCTTAAAATCAGTTAAATGGGCCGATGAAATAATTATCGTTGACATGTACAGCGACGATAAAACGGTTGAAATAGCCAGAAAATACACAGAAAAAGTTTTTTTTCATGAAAGGTTAGGGTATGCAGATCCTGCAAGGCAATTTGCCCTGGAAAAAGCGTCAAATGAGTGGGTACTTGTTGTTGATGCAGACGAACTGGTTCCAGTTAGTTTAAAAAGCAGATTAGCAAAAATTGCAGAAGAAGACCTTGCGGATGTAATATATATTCCACGCAGTAACTATTTTGCAGGTAAACATATCAATGGAATGGGATGGGGGACATTAGACGATGTAATCCCTAGATTTTTTAAAAAAGGATATCTCAATTTTGGGAGTAATTTACATGACTTTTTTAAATTAAATGCAGATGCTAGAATTTATCACATAAATAATCCTGATGAAAGTTTTATACATCTCTCTTATGTTGATTTTGAGCAGTATATTGAAAGAATGAATAGATATACAACCATAGAAGCAGCAAATATATTTGAAGGTAAAAAAGAAAGAAATTACCTATTAAAACTGTTTCTTTTATCAATATGGAGAACATTTAAAGAAATCATTTTAATTAAAAGGTATAAAGATGGCTTTAGAGGCATTTCACTGGGCTTTTTGGGAACATATTATACAATAGTTGCTTATATGAAACTTAAATTAATGGAAAAATATGATTCAAAAGACGCGAGAAAAAAAGTAATGAAAGATTACCAGAAAATTGTTGATGATGTTGTTTTAGATTATGAAAAGTAATCATACAAGCTAATATGGATATCAGAGATTAAGACAGTTAATTTTTAGATATATATTCAAAAATATTTGAGTTTTCAGTCTTTTATAATATCTAAGTATTTAGAACATTTTTTCGTATATTTCTACAGTTTTTCTGGCAGATTCTTCCCAATTAAATATTTTAGATCTTTTTAGCCCATTTATACTCATATTTTTTGCTAAATCGTTATCTGTTAAAACATTATACATATTACTTGATAAATCAGGGATTTCATGAGGATCAACCATTATCCCTGCTTTTCCAACAACCTCTGGAAGTGATGTGGAATTGGATGTAATTACAGGAGTACCGCAGGCCATTGCCTCTAAAGGGGGCATTCCAAAACCAGCATATGAGCATGGATAAACCACTAAATCAGCTGCGTTGTACCATTTAGGCAATTCTTCCTCCAGAACATAATCCATAAAAATAATATCCTTCTGCAGGTTTAAATTTTTTATTAGCTCTAAAATCTTTTCTCTTGCACCATGTAAATGCGGATTACCTATTTTTATTAATTTGACTTCAGGCAGCTGCTTTTTTACCTCACTGAATGCCTTTATTAACGCATCAACATTCTGTCTAGGTTCTTCTGAACCTACATACAGAATTATTTTGCAGCTATCTGAGATATTTGAACCTTTTAAAATGCTTTTATCTCTTGTTTTATAGTAAATATCATGATCTACTGCAGGATATATAATTTCAATTTTATCAGGAGAGTAGCCTGCGTACTTTATAATTTCGCTTTTAGAAAATTCTGAAATTGTAATAATTTTATCTGCTTTTCCCAGGCCTTCAATGTTATTTTTCCAAAACGTCGAACGGTTACTCTCGTATGCCCATGGAATAAGGTCATAACATGTAACTATAGTTTTATCTAATTTCATTGATTTTAATAAATATGCAAGTTGTTGAGAAGTTATATGCTTAATATTATCTTTTTTAATTTCCCTTTTTATCAAATTAGAATATCTATATCTATCAATATTATCTGAAATGTTTTTTCCAGCATTTATTGTTCTATTAAAGATGACATGTTTAATTAATTTCTTTGATGATGCTTTATTTGATGAATTTGAATCATGCGGTGTATTATTTGGGAAAATACTCTTATATTTTCTCTCAAATAAACAGGTTAATGAGTCATAATCAATAATATTAAATTTGACGTCTGTAATCCTCTTACATATTTCATTTTGATATTTGGCCATTCCAAATATTTTATCTGTCTTTGGACCAGTTATGTAGTCAATTTCCATTTAGCAGTCACCAAAATATAATTTTAACATTCTATGAACTTATAAAGTTAATAATAACTAAATTTCTTAAACTATCTAATTGCTGTATTTAGCAACTTAACTAATTAGACCATAAATAACGTTAATTTATAGATTAAATCTACAATGATTGTTGAGATTGTATATAAAAACTTTTTGAATTAAATGCAGTGTTCTAACGATTAAATGGATTAATATACTCTTTAAAGTATAAAATTCAGCAATTAAGTATAAATTAACCTATAACAATTTATTCAATATATAAATTTTTGCAATAAAGATCATAATATGGAAAAATTAGAGAATGTATTTTTCATCATAATCACTCGTAAAAAACTTTAATAGATTAATAAATAGTTATGCAGTATAGAAATTATAAATGAGATATATACTAAAACAGTGGGTTTGAATATATTTATGGAGGAGTTTTAATGAATTTAAAAGGTAAGAATGTTCTGATTACTGGAATAGGTGGATTCGTCGGTTCATATCTGGCAGAAGAATTATTAAAAAATGAAGTAAATGTTTATGGATTGATAAGAGGCAGGGCCGACGGGGCAAATTCTAAAAATGTGATGGATAGGGGCATTTCTAATGATGTAAAGTTCATTGGTGGGGATTTAACTGATATAACTTCGCTTGCAAATGCACTTGACACATCAGAACCTGATTTTATTTTTCATTTAGCTGCCCAATCATTTGTTCCAAGATCCTTTGAAAATTCACTGGAAACACAGCAGATAAACTGCATAGGAACAGCTAATCTATTAGATGCAGTAAGAATAAAGGATATAGATGCAAAAACGATTTTTGCAGGTTCCAGCGAAGAGTATGGGCTTGTAATAGCGTCTGAAGATCATTATCAAAGTGCAAAAAATGAATATGGTGCGGTATTCCCTGAGCCTGAGAGTATTCCTGAAGTTCCTATTAAAGAGAGTAATCCTTTGCGTCCTATGTCTCCTTATGCTGTTTCTAAAGTTTACGGTGATTTTTTAATGAGGAATTATTATCATTCTTATGGGATGGATAATGTGGTTTCTCGTGCTTTCAACCATGAAGGTGCTGGAAGAGGACCCATGTTTGTTACATCTGTTATAATTAATCAGATTATGAAATTGAAGTTTTCAGAAGTGGATAGAATTAGTATAGGGAATGTTAATGCTTTTAGAGACTGGTCACATGTTAAAGATATAGTAGCAGGTTATATGCTTCTTGCTGAGAAGGGTAAAAGCGGGGAAGTATATAATCAGGGTTCTATGAGAACAAACTCTGTTTTAAGTTACATATTATCAGGTTTACATGAAGCAGGGTGGAACGTTGATAAAATAGAAACCTTTAATGGGGAAAAACTAATTAAAGAACCTGTTGCAATTGATGATTCTGATGTTTTTGGTGTTAATTTTGAAAAAACGGCAGTAGATAAAATGATGTTGGAAGGAGAATTAGAATATACAATCCAGGATAAAGGTATCCATGCTCACACTGATAAAGGGAAAATAAGCATAGAATTCAATCCTGACAGATTCAGACCAGCAGAAGTGCCAATTTTACTGTCAAATACTGAAAAGATCCAGAAATTAGGTTGTAAAACTAAATATAAACTAAATGATATCATAAAGGATCAACTAAACTATTACCTGAAAAAAGAAAACAGAATTTAATTTAATTCTTTTTTTTAAGATTCATATTAATTTTTCATAAATTTCCTGTGTTTTTTCTGCTATTTTTTCCCAGGAATAATCTTCAACCTTCTTTTTCCCATTATTTCCCATTTTACTTGCAATATCTTCATTTTCAAGTAAAAATATTAGGGACTCTGCCAGTGCTTCTTCATCTTCGGGTTTAACAAGCAGTCCTGTTTTTTTATCAGTAACAACGTCTGGAATCCCTCCAAGATTAGAAGATATAACTGGGATGCCGCAAGCCATAGCTTCTAAATTTACAATTCCAAATGCTTCAGCCATTGTAATTGAGGGGAGACAGAATATGTCGGCAGATTTATAATAAAATGGTTTTAATCTGTCATCCACATATCCTGTAAAGAGAACATCATTTTTTATACCTAATTTTGCAGCTAATTCTGTAAGTTCTTCCTGCATCTCGCCTCTACCTGCAAAAACGAGTTTTATGCCTTTAAACTGACTTTTTACCTTTGAAAATGCTTTTAATAGTATATGGGGTCCTTTATATGCAACAATATTCCCAAAAAAGAGTATTATTTTTTTATCACGTGGCAGGCCTAACTTATCTCTGCATTCCTCTTTTGAAAGGTCGATATCAAATTCATCTAAGTTTATTCCATTGGGAATTACTTCAATTTTGTCTCTGTAATCTCCTAAAAACTTAGATTCATCTATATATGATTTTGATGTGGCGATTATTACATCGGCTCCATTTAAAACATTTTTAAGTATAGATCTATTGTAAAGTATTTGCGCCCAATTGCGGATTAAATTTCCTCCACTTTCCTGTGCATCTGCATGGTAAGTAACTACAAAGGGTACTTTATTTTTTTTTGCATATCTCAGTGCTGAATAGTCAGAATAGGGCATGTTGTAATGAGCATGAGCAATATCAATTTTACAGCTTAATGGTTTGTATAAAATTTTAAGCGATAAATTGGCACTTGCAATTTTTAAAACAGTGCCATAACGGTGTATTAACATGTTTTCTGAATTTTCATGTGAATCTTTAGAATTAATGGAGGTTGTAAAAATATCTACATCATCTATTTTTGATATATTGCGTGCTAGCTGATAAGCAGCGATTTCAGTACCACCATGAGCATATTCCTTATTGTAATTTGCATCGTTGATACGGTCTATGTATGGAAAATGACTGATGAAATATCCTATTTTCATAATTTTCGCTCTGGTTTGATTTAATCATATAAAAAATTAATTTATTTAAAATTAAAAATAAAAGTTTTATTTTGATTTGGTTTTAGTCTTTTCATCTAGTGAGTTTGAATCTGTAGCGTATTCATCATCTATTTTTTCCTTTAAATCGCCTCTTTGAAGCGCAATTTCCCTTACAAGTAATGTTATTTCTTTATCCATACTTTCTATCATGCCGTACATTTTAAAGATTAGATAGTAACCCACAATAAGTCCAATTATTAGCACTAAATCTAATCCTCTGCCTATTCCAGTTAAAGTGGCAAATGCATTGGTTGAGTTAGGAAAAATAGAGACCCATATAACAACTAACCAGATTATAATCCACAGTAAAGCCAGTCCTACAGACATTTTATTATTTTTAAGCCTTAAAATTGCAACGATTATGGCAATTATTCCTATAAGAACTCCTAAGTCTTGATATAATATCATTTTACGCACCGCTTGTGATTTAAATGTTAAATACTCAGTAATTTATTTTAATATATCTATTATTAATTTAGCAAGTATTTTGAGACCAACTATTAAATTTGTACCTTTTGACATGGAATAGTCAGTATAAATGGTTTCAATTTCAACTTCTTCCACTTTTAAGTCATATTTTTTAATTTCGCCTATTATTTCAGAGGATACCCCATAGCCTCTTGAAGTTATATCTAAGACTTTAGCAGCTTCCCTGTTAAAAGCTCGCAGTCCTGATTGAGAATCGTTTACATGAATCCCATAAAAAATGCGCGTTATTATGTTCATAACTGTATTTCCAAATTTTTTAGAAGTAGGCATATCATTAAAATTTCTTGTTCCTATTACAACATCTGCATTGTTTTCCATAATTGGTTTACATACTGGAATTATATCATCGGGATTATGCTGTCCATCTGCATCAAATGTCACTATTATATCTGCATTTTTTGCAAGTGCTGCTTTGATTCCAGTTTCAAGCGCAGCTCCTAACCCTCTATTTATTACATGTCTGTAAATGGATCCATGGTCATAAACAGAGCTTTCAGCTATCTGATATGTTTTATCATGAGATCCATCATCTATGATGACCATGTTCAAATTTCTTTGTTTAAGATCTTCTATAACATTTTTTATGGTCTTACTTTCATTATAAGCAGGCATAACTACATATATATTACAGTTATTAGTGGAATTATTGTATTTTTTTGAATTTTGGTTCATATTATCTTCAAAATTTCTATTTGAAGGTGATACATTTTTTACCTGAAGATCATTCAATGTCATTGCAGTTTTCTCCAATGAAAATATTGCCATTTGGTCGTTTTGTTGGTCATAATTATATGATAAAATAATATTATATTCACTGATAAATAAAATGAGTGGTTACTGTAGGTAAAAATTTCTATTTTTTGGATAATTTTTGTATCTATTTAAAAAAAATGGTAATAAAATTGAACAGTTCATTAATTTTTTTAATATTTAATGAATATTGTTAATTTTTTTTGCAAGTTCAGTTATTCTTTTTCCCAGATTTTCGGATGTTTGGGTACCATAGTCATCATTTTGCGCATCGCCAGCAGTTCCTGCTGCTCCAGCTCCACCATAATGTGCAAGAGGTGCTCCATCACCTACAATTATAGCGTCCTGAATAAGCAGAAAATTATGTATGGCTAAACATGTAGTTTCCTGACCGCCGTTCCTTGATGCTCCAATAGTTATTGCGCCACCAACTTTGTCTTTAAGCTTAAAATCAGCTCGCAGTGGTCTAGATCTATCCATAAGTATTTTAAGTTGTGAAGTCACATTTCCAAAGTAAACCGGGCTTCCAATGATTATTCCATGGGCTTCTTGAAGTTTTGAAAGAATTCCATTAATATCATCATCTTTTGGGCACTCACCAGTTAATTTACATATATCACATGCATTACATGGTTCCATTTTCATATTACCCAAAAATATACTTTCAATTTCCGCTCCGGATTCTTCCGCCGCTTCAAGCGCTTTTTTGACTAAATATGCAGTGTTTCCATTCTTTCGCGGACTTCCTATAATTCCAATAACTTTTACCACTTAGTTACCTCCAAATATCAGCTTTATAACATAAATCTAGTTTTATTTAATGAATTAAAATAATAGATTCAATCTTTAATTTTTCAAATATAAATATTGTATCTTACAACTATATTTTTATAGTGAATGACATGTGAAAATTCTATGAATTTTCACGGTTACGGAACTCTCGAAATTCGTAGAATTTCGGAGCACAAAAATCGAAGATTTTTGTTAGCTTCGTTCCGTAAACATAACTTTTTAAACTTATAAATTTTAGGTATTAAATTTACGCATTTACTCAAAACACATCAATAAATTATCTTATTAAATAATTAGTCAAAAATATTTGTCATTCACTATAAACCATTATGATGGAATGTTGTGTTGGTACATTAAGTTATAAATTGGGGTAATAAATCAAAGTTTTTAAACAAATCGAATTTAGATTAAATGGCTACAATTTAACGTAGGATATGTCAAACATTTATACATGAGAAGATTATTTGTTGCCATTTATAATTAATGAAGTAAATTTGGATTATCATGAAAATAAAAAACGATTATCAAGCATTGACGGCCATTGATGGCGCAATTAAACTTGTTAGAGAATGTTTTGCAGAAGAACAAAAAGGGAATAGAGAAGCAAGAAACAAAACAAAAAACCTTCTAAAAGAGTATTTTATAGAAACGGCAGATGGATCTTATACATTAAACTCTAACAATGTAAATGACAAGTCTGAGACGATGCATACTCATCATGGGGCAATTACTGAATCAATGGAGAAATTTGTTAAACCTGCAAAGCTCGAAGGAAAGAAAGAAGTCAAAATATTGGATATATGCAGTGGCATGGGCTATAATACTGCCTCATGTATCGAATTTTTAGATGATGATGTTGATATTGAAATTGATATGGTTGAGATATCAAAGGAGACTCTGGCATCATCCCTTTTTATAGAAAACCCCATTAAATCTTATGGCATCATCAAGAGTGCAGTAGAGAACAGATTGTATAATGATGGAACTCTTGGTTTTAGGTTCAATAAAGAAGAGATACCTGATAGAATCAAGATTAATATATTTTTAAGTGATGCTAGATATGTAATTAAAGAAATTGATAAAAAGTATGATGCTGTGTTTCTGGATCCATTTTCACCACTCAAATCTCCTGAGTTGTATACCCTCGAATTTTTCCTTATTTTGAAAAATTTACTTAAAGATGATGGAGTTGTTCTTACTTATACATCTGCGGCACCTGTCAGATCTGCAATGGTCCATGCAGGGCTTTATGTGGGTGAGGGGCCATTATTTGGACGAAAAAGTGGGGGGACAGTGGCATCTAAAGTTCCTGAGGTAATCAAAAAATCACTTTCAGATAATGACGAGAGAATGATAGCACTCAGTGATGCAGGAATTCCTTTTAGAGATCCTGAACTCAATGAATCAAGTGATGAAATAAGAAAGAAAAGAGAAGATGAACGGAAGTCTGTAAGGGGAATAAAAAAATTTGCATCTACGGAGAAAACTCCTATATATTTAGATAAGGATGTAAATGATCCACGGCTTGAAAGGAGACTTCTTAAAAATATTAATGCACTAGGAATTACCGATTTAAAATCAAAAAAAGCAATGTATATTATTTGCCCTCAATTTGAACAATGCATCTGCGGATGTAGAGCTTCAAGATTAGATAATTCATATAGTCGGATAAATGAAATGGCAACTAGATTATCAAAGGTAATAGAAGAAAAAGTGTAAAATATATAAAAATTAAATTAATTTTGAAAGTAGTGTTTATTGATATTTTTAATTAAGTATAAATGATTTTAAATTAAATTGATGAGTCTCTACTTTAAAAAGATAACAATCATAATGTTATAAATTTAAATTTTGATGAAATTCATTTAGTAATTAAATTAATTTATTAAGTCTAAAAGATGTAACTTAAAAATATAATGATTATAATACGGAAAATTGAACTTCTTTGAATAAATAGTTCAATTAAGCAGTTAAATTAAATAATAGGAAATATATTTTAATAATATAATTATATGGGTGGAAAATTGAACTTTGAAATTAAATATAAGGATGCACTGGGTAGAATTGGTGTTTTAAAGACTCCTCATGGGAATGTGAAAACACCAGCTTTGATGCCTGTAATTCATCCTGGAAAACAAACAATAGATGTTAAAAAGTATGGGGCAGATATTGTCATAACTAACTCTTATATAATCTATAAAAACGAAGAATTGAAGGAAAAAGCACTTGAAGAGGGCATACACAGTTTAATAAACTTTGATGGCCCAATTGTCACAGATTCTGGCTCTTTTCAGCTTTCAGTGTATGGAGATATCGATGTAACTAACAGAGAAATAATTGAGTTTCAGGAAAAAATAGGTACAGATATTGGTACATCTCTTGATATCCCAACACCTCCATATGTGAAGCGTGAAAGAGCTGAAAAAGAGCTTGAAATAACTCTTGAAAGGGCAAAAGAAGCGTTAGATGCAAGAGATAATTTAATGTTGAATTCTGTAGTGCAGGGCTCTACCTTCCCTGATTTAAGGGCAAAATGTGCCAAAGCAATTGGCCAGATGGATTTTGAAGTTTATCCAATAGGAGCTGTGGTTCCTTTACTTGAAAATTATAAATACAAGGATGTTGTTGACATTGTAATGGCATCAGTGGCTAATTTGCCACCATCAAGACCAAGACATCTTATGGGTGCTGGTCATCCAATGGTATTTGCTTTAGCAGTTGCAATGGGCTGTGACTTATTTGATTCGGCTGCTTATATCCTCTATGCTCAAGATGATCGCCTGATGATGCCTAATGGAACTTATAAATTACAGAATCTCTCTGAGATGCCGTGTTCATGTGAAGTGTGCACTAAATATACTCCTAATGATTTAAGGAGTATGAAGAAAGAACAGAGGATGAAACTAATTGCACAGCATAATCTTCATGTGAGTTTTGCAGAAATTAGGAAAATAAGGCAGGCTATTATCGATGGAAACTTACTTGAATTAGTTGAACAGAGATGCAGGGCCCATCCATATCTTTTAGATGCTCTGAGAAACCTTAAAAATTATACTAATTTAATTGAAGAGTACGATCCAGAATATAAAAATTCTGCATTTTTCTATACTGGCCCAGAATCATTAAATAGGCCGGAAATAGCTAGACATTTAAGCCGTCTTTCAAGACTTCCTCAAAAAAATAGAGCACTTCTTCTGCCGTCATTTAAAAAACCATATTCAAAGAATATTCAAAATATATTAACCAATTTCGGCAGAGACAAACCTGATTTGGAAAAACTTGGAAATTTCTACAGGATTAAGGACTTAAAAGCAGAAAATAACATAAATACAGATGAGCCGCTGCAGGCTGCTGTTGTAGATGTACCTTTTGCAGTTATTCCTCTTGAAATTGATGAAGTTTATCCTTTAGCTCAAAATGAGTCTCCAAGTCTATTAGATGAAGATTCTAAAATATTCGTTAAAAATATTATAAATGAGTATATAAATAATTTCAATGAAGTTATAATCAGTGAAAGTCTTATTAAAAGATTTGATCTTGATTTTGACCTTGAAGATTTCAATATTGATGACTTGATGTTAGAATTTAATGATAAAGAAAAAGTAAGGTATATTGCAGACTACCAGTTTGGTACAGGTGCTGGAAAAGCCCTATTTGATACCAATGTAGATATAGTCAAAAGTAGAAAGACGGGTAAAATAAGGCATGTTTACGACGGAGAAGATCTGATTGCAACGCTTCGTGCAAGTGATGGGATATTCGTTTTAAGTATGTTTGGAGCAAAGAGACTTCATGAGTTTCTTGAATACCCTAAAAGTAGAGTGGTTGTAAACAGTGATGCTGAACCATTTGCAAGGGAAGGAAAAAGTATATTTGCTAAATTTGTTATAGACATTGATATAAATATAAGGGCGAATGAAGAAGTATTAATTGTAAATGAAAATGATGATTTACTGGCTTTTGGTAAATCAATTTTAAACGCTCATGAAATAAAAGATTTAAAAACTGGTCAAGCTGTAAAGACAAGAAAAGGAGGTAAATTATGATACCGGGTGCAGGGATGAACCCAAAACAACTTAAACAAATGCAAAGAGCTATGAAACAAATGGGCATGGACATGAAGGATGTCAAAGGTGCCACAGAAGTCATAATAAAATTTAAAGATAAAGAAGTAGTGATAAAAAATCCAAAAATAAATATAATGGATTTTATGGGGCAAAAAACATACCAGATAACTGGTAAACCTAAAGAGAAAAAATTAGAAATAGAATTAGAAATTCCTGATGAAGATGTAGAACTTGTATCAGCTCAAACAGGTGCAAGTAAAGAAAATGCCATAAAAGCATTGAAAGAAACAAACGGAGATCTTGCAGAAGCAATTATGAGGTTAAGTTAGATGGCATTTATTGCTCACCTATCAGATATGCATATTGGTGCAATCAATTTTAAAGAGGAACTTTTACTTCGGGCCATAAATAAAGTTAATGACCTTAATCCAAATTTAGTGATTGTAACAGGGGATATAACCAACAATGGTTATTATGCAGAATTTGAAAGAGCAGCAGAGTTCATGGAACTTTTTGAAAGTCCACTACTTGTAGTTCCTGGAAATCATGATGCACGCCATATAGGAAATGAATGTTTTGAGGAACTTATAAAAAAGCATTGTGGTACTTTAAATGTTAAAACTCCTGAAATTAGTGCTATAGGATTAGATAGCAGCGAGCCAGATATAGATTATGGGAAGATAGGTAGAGCACAGCAAGCTTCAATGGAAGCAGAACTTAAGAGTGCTGGAGAAAATAATTTATATAAAATAATAGCTCTTCACCATCATATAATCCCTGTCCCAAAAACCGGACGTGAAAGGAACGTATTAACTGATGCGGGAGATATTTTAAAATCTATAATTGATGGAGAGGCGAATATCGTATTATCGGGACATAAACACGTGCCTTATGTATGGTTCGTAGGCAATACAACATTTGTTACTGCTGGAACAGTTTCTTCGCTTAAACTTCGAGGAAAGGATGTTTGTTCTTTTAATACAATTGATATCAAACCAGATACTGTTGAAGTGGTCTTAAATCAGGCAGATGGAAAATCTAAGTGTCTTGCAAAATTTGAAAATAGATGTAAGGTGATTGATTGAAAGTTATTATTGATGCATCCAACGTAGCTCACTTTGGAAAAGGAAAAGATGGACAGCCAAGTCTTGATAATATATTAAATGCAATTGAAGCGTTAAAAGGATTAGGTTACGAGCCGTTTGCCATAGCGGATGCACCCCTTAGACATGAAATAGATAAAAAAGAAGAATTCAACAAACTTCTTGAAGAAGAAAAAGTTCAGCAGGTCCCATCTGGTACAACAGCAGATCATTTTATTTTAAAGATTGCATACGAAGAAAATGCAAAAATATTATCAAATGATGTATTTAGAGAATATAGCGACGAATTTAAAGATATTGCAAGTAAAAGAATTCCTTATGGTATCAAAGATGGGGAAATAGCCATTGGAACATCTTCCAAGCCTAAAAAAGTTAAAAATATACTGCAAAAAATATGTACATATTCTCTTAATGAATTTGAAAGAAAGGGATTAGACGCTTATAAAGTTAAAAAAAGCAAAAAGATAAGTGGTATTGCAATTGCAAAAGAAGCAATTGATAGAATAACTAAAACCCGTGAAAATGCACTTGATTCCAAGATAGAAGATATATTTCAAAAGATTCCTCTTTTTGGCAAAGTAATGAACATGGTGGAAGAGGCAGAATCAACAAGTGACTTCATTATTTTTGTTCTTGTAAGCCCTAGGGACTATAAAGATGCTGTAAGATATGCCGGAAATATTGCAGTAACTGTTGGAGATAGACTTAAACTTGAACATGCACCACTTGTCGCTGTAAGAAATGATCTTTTCACAAAACCCGGAAATTTTGAGCTTAATATTCTTTATTCTGATGAGGTAGTTGAAGAATCTAAATATAATATAAATATAACCATAAATGATCACGATTACTCATTTGTAAAGAAAAACTCCAGAAACATTGCAAGTACAGTGGCTGCAAGGATTGGAACATGGAAATTTCCTATTGTATCCGTTAAACCTAGTATGTTAATGGAAAAACCAGGACAATTTGAGATTGTTTTAGAAAAAGGAGAAGGTAAAGGGTAGTAGTATCTAACGAAAGCTCATTTCGCTCTATAAGGAGGAGAAAGTTAAATGGTCATGGATTATCTAATGAGAGGGCTTTTTGGACTTTTTATAAAGTCCAGAGTCTTAAGCATAGGCACAAAATATTACCCAACCAACGACAGGGAAAGAGAATACGTAGAGATGATAAATTACACAAAAACAATGCTATTGGAACTTGATCGTGCACACATTACAACTCAAAATATTTTCCATAACCTTGTTAAAGAGATAGGGACAGCAAATATTCCTGAAGGTAGAAAATTCATAGAATTAAAGCCTGCTGAAAATAAAGTTGATGAATATGCCCTTTTAAGTAATATAATCATGGGCAGTGATAGATATCTGTATGTAGAGGTCTTTGGAAAAGATCCGATTATTAAGGAATTTGTAAACCTTATTGAAAGAGAGAGAGGTACAATTGTCGAGGAAAGTAGCACTGAAATCGTAGCAAGGATGCTTTCCAAAAATGATGCAATAAGAGTCGGAATTGAAATTATAAGCCGTGGTTTAGAAAAAGATATCCATGTAAGGGCAGCATCAGGAATGACTGGGGCCGCATCTATTGAAAGGGCAATTAATTTAAACAAACAGATTGGTGAATCATCAGGAGTAGGGTTTACTAAATTAGGGGGAGAATATGCAGTTGTATTTTCAGGTAAAACTGGAAAATTGAAAGGTGCCCCTGCAGTTTATGATAATTATCTATTCATTGATATGATAGATTCTACAAAGTTTATTGCGGAAAATGGGCGTG
>JAEYQZ010000129.1 GCA_023409695.1 Methanobacteriota archaeon
TATACATCATCCCTGAACCTAAACCAAGAATTGTGGAATATGCAAGTAGTGCATAAGGAGATGAATTTACATTCAATGTTGCTAGAAGTATAATTCCAATTCCAGTAATTACAAACTCAGCAATAGCGAGTTTTTTGTATTTTCCAGTCCTTGAAATGATTTGCCCAGCAATATTGGATGCTATTGTAAGGCTTATTAACATAGGGATCATTAAAAGCCCTGCATTTGTGGCACTCATCCCTAAAATATTCTGCGCAAATAAAGGGACATATATTATCCCTGCAAATATAAGTGCACTTGCTAAAAAGTTCTCGATTGATGAAATAGTGAATATCGAATTACTAAACAAGTTAAGGGGTAGAATAGGTTCCACTGCCTTTTTTTCAGACCATATAAATAATACAAACATCACTGCAGAAAAGATCAAAAATCCAACTATTTCAGACATAGGATATGCATTTAAATCTCTTGCAAGAGTTAATGCCAGGAAAAGCCCACTTAAAGCCAGAGTAAATGTTATGATCCCTGAATAATCAATTACTTTTTTTACACCGTCTAATTTAAAGTTAGGAAGAGAATACATAAGTATACTTACAGCAGCTATTCCAACTGGAACATTTACAAAAAATATCCATCTCCATCCAACAGCATCTGTAATTACTCCACCAAGTATCGGCCCTAAAACACTTGAAATCCCAAATACAGAGGCAAGTATTCCCATGTATTTACCTCTTTCTTTTGGGCTGAAAATTTCCCCAACCAAGATAAATGGTATGGACAATAATATTCCCCCACCAATTCCTTGAAGACCCCTAAATAGAATTAATTCAAATATATTGGTAGAAAAACCGCATAAAACGGAGCTTATGACAAACAGGATAATTCCAAATATTATAATTAACTTTCTGCCGTAAATATCTGATAATTTACCAAAAAGGATTATTGCAATGGTTGATGTTAACATATAAGACGTAAACGGCCATACATAGTATTCCATTCCCTGTAAGTTGCTAATGACTCTGGGCATTGCGGTACTGATTATAGAATTATCCAGAGCAGCTACAAGGAGCCCCACCATCAAACCTGCCATGATCATGATTATTTTATTTTTACTAAGATCGTAATGAGTTTTATAATGATTCATAAATATCACTTATTATCCATTTTTAGGAGCAATCTCTTTATATTTTCCAAAGAGTCATTAAGAACTTCAATTTCGGTTTCAGTTAAATTCAAAATATTTTCTTTGATATTTTTCTCTACAGCTTTGCGTCCTTCAATCAAAAAGTCCTTACCTTCTTCAGTTATTTCAATTTTAACTATTCTCCTATCTTCTTTACTTCGTGATCTTTTGACATTTCCATCTTTGACCAGCCTATCAATTAAAGAAGTCATATTAGGTTTAGATATAAAAAGCATTTTACCCATTTCGGATATTGGCAAGGGACCAATATGAATTAAAATTCCAAGTACTTGATAATATCCGGTGGGTTTACTGTATTTTGAATGTTTTTCATGATTAATTGATGTTTTTATTTTTCTGTAAAACAGTGGATAATAAATCAGGATATTATCCACCATTTTTTCAAATTCTTTTTCTTGCATATTTTTTCACTTGAATCTGTTTATAAGTGATTTTCATCGTAAATGATACTTGTTTCATTGAATTTGCACACAAGTCCATCTCCAAAAAATGTTTGTTCTGGTTTTCCACTCAATTTACCTTCCAGAATTTCAGAAACTCCATCTATTAATTCATTTAAAATAGCTTTATCAATAGGAGTTTCACCGTGTCCAGGCAATATTTTATCATATGCTTCTTCAAAGGAACACACATGTACAAGGCTGTCAAAATACGTGCTTAACGGGAGAGACGTATCAAGATGCATCAAAACTGGCGCAGTTTGTATAGAATCACCTGAAAACAGCAGCTCATTTTCCGGGTCCAGCAAACAGATGCTGCCAGGAGTATGTCCTGGAATTGCTATAACCTTCAGGTCCCTTTTACCTAACTCAAACACATCTCCTTCTTTAATTGTTGAAACATTGCCTAGCTTTGCGTTGATCCATTTCTCCTTAGAAAAATCTGCAGAATGCTGGTCTTTAAAACGGTTCCCAATAAGCTGCCTGCGTGTTTGCTTATTATAAAATACATTTAACAGACTTTCATCTTCCTTTGAAATATGAAGATCATCGAACTGGAATGCACCACATACATGATCAGGATGCCCGTGGGTAATTACAACTTTTACTGGAAGTGGTGTAATTGACTGAACCAGTTCAGCTAAATTACCAAATCCCCAGCACGTATCAATTAAAAGAGCTTTTTCTTGACCTTCAACTAAATAACAAGCCACCTGCGTTTTATCGCGAATGGCCCATGTTTTATCTGCGACTTTTTCCACTTTAAACCAGTCTTCCATATTTCTTCCCCATTTAGTTAATTCTTATAATAGTTATATTTTTAGAACTATTATAAAATATAATTATTATATATTTAAACCTTTTGAAAATCAACGATTTTCATGTCCCAAAAATCTGTGATTTTTGAGGATTTTTGAAATTCATAGAATTTCAATATCCCAAACACGAAGCATTCGAAAATCGTAGATTTTCGATGCGTCAAAATTCAAAGAATTTTGACAGTGTTTGAGGACTTTTGAAAATCATAGATTTTCGATGTTTGCAAAACCAAAGGTTTTGCAACCGTAAAAAATTGAAAATTTTTTACATGTCCCAAAAACTTCCAGTTTTTGAGGACTTTGAGAAAATAACGAAATTGGTTTAAAATGAGAAATTTATGTATATAAACAGATTCAAAAATGCTAAAAATCATTTAAAAAGAAAAAAAGGAATATAATTCCTAACAGGAAATATTTAGCTTTAAAAAAATTTAATTTGCAATTAACCATTACATGGCACTTGCATTTTTAACTCCCATGAATTTCCTGAATATCTGGGAAAGTGCAAATGAACACAGGAAGTACCATCCAAACCATGAAACAGAATATGGATCCAGCGGTATATGGACTATACTGTATGGAATAGCATGCCATAAAGGAACTAAAAGCACATAATAAGCAAATTGAGGTAAGTCAATTACAGTATGGTTTAATAACGGTGATTGAAACATCCAGTAATATATAATAAGTATAGGGACCCATGTCACTATCATTGGCTTAAAGGACATGAACATCATTTCTTTTTGAAGACCCATAAATTCCATCTGCTTTTTTTGCATTTTTTCTAATGCTTCTGGATCATTTGTTTTCCTTGCTTCCATCATCTCTTGATTGAACCCCTTCATTTCTTTTTGAAGAAATGCAAGCCTGTCCTGGTTTACGAGAAGCTTGGTTGCAATAGTGGTTATTAATGCAACTACTGCAGCTATTATAAATATAGTCAATATTGGACCAAATGTATTGACAATTGGATCAAATACAGGATTTAATGCGCTAAAAACTGATTCAAATACCATCTGATTTCCTCTTCGTTTTAAGTTAGTTTATATAAAATTTTAAAGTTTATTTTTAAATTTAAGTTTCAATAATGCATCACTTTCCAAAAATAGAATACATTTTATAATTATTACTGTTAATTCGCCATATTTATGCTGTTTACTAAATAAACTATTTTATAAATCTTCTAATGATCTAAAAAATATTCATGTAACTAATTAAATGTCATAGTATATAAAGTACACTCAAATTTCATATTACATATTTTATGTTAATAATCATATTACATAAACAAAATAAACCAACTTCTCATTTATAAAATAATATTTAATGAGTTTAGCTGCTATTAAACATTAGAAATAAATATATTACTAAACTATTCTACAATTACTCAAAATTTAATTTTAATTAGGAATAATATCCTAACTTAAAAAAATAAAAAAAATATCGCGCCATTAAGGCGCTCCTCCAGCTCCCCCTACATTTTTTCCAGTTGTAGCATCTATATCTATTTCACCAACATTTTTCCCGTTCTCCATAACAGGGACAGTGTACACGTATTTACCATCTATTTTACTTAACGTTGGTGTTCCTGCAGTTGCTCCTGGTTCTTCAATGTATTTTTGAGCTATTTTTTTAGCTTCTGCTGAAGATATTTTGGTTTGACTTTCTGAAGCTTTATCAGAAGAGCCATTGCTTACAGATAAATTCTGTTGATTGGCCTGACTAATGGAATCTGTAGAATTTATGTGATTTGTATTTCCACTAGCAGCGAATACTATAGCTGCAGCAGCTGCTATTATCACTATTGCAACTATTGCTTTTTTAATCATCCTTTTCCTCCGCATGATCTAATTCATTCAACATACACATTGAATATACTTGGGTATAATCGATATTGTCATTTATAACTTCATAACTCATCATTACACTGTTTAAAAAGTATAATTTAGATCTAAACTTGATAATCAGAAGTTATAGCTTCTATTTTAAAATTCAAAAGCAGTGAAGTGCCATAAAATAAAAACACTGTAAAAACCTGCTATCGCCTAATTATACCGCCTCCGGTCTGAAAAATCCAAGAAAACATCATGGACTTTCAGATGACATTCATTACATTTCAATTCATATAAAGTTTACGGTTTAAAATTCCAAAAAAAGCACTATAAAAGCTCTTTTATCTATTATAAGCGCTCTAAAAAAGAATTATAATATTCTTATAGAAAGGACAAATATTCTTTGCTATCTTACCTAAATCAGACATATTCAAACTTTATTTGTCGAAAAAAATGCTTGTAATCTTCCCACTAAAACAATATTATAATAGTAAAAATATATCCCAAATAATTAAATAAATCCCATATAAATATAAACCCGATATAAACTTTTTACCCAAAATTAAAGCATATAATTGAGTAATACATTATAAAAGTTATCAAAAGAAGTTTTTATAAAAGATAAAATAGTTTTTATATTCATGTAAAGATTTAATTGAAATCTTATATAAGAATACATGACTTAAAATTTATTTTTATATTCCAATTCCTTAAAAATAATCCTAAATAATGTACCGTTAGTTCTTTCAAGCTCTACTGTACCTCTTAGTTGGCTTGTTAAACTAATTACAAGTTGCATACCCAGTGAATCCGTATTATTGAAATCTAAATCATCTGGAAAACCTATACCATTATCATAGACATACAAAGTATAACTTTCATCTTCTTTAGTGATATTTACAGCTATTTTATCTCCTTTGCGTGATGATTGACTATTTGGTTGAGATCTATTTGCTAAAAATCCATGCTTTATAGAATTTGTTACCAGTTCATTGACAATAAGTCCACATGGAATCGCTGTATTAATATCTAATAGAACATTGTGGATATTTATATCCGGCTCGATATTATTAACGCCATATGAATTAAACAGGTCCATTACTAAACTTTTTACATAATCCCCAAAGTCAATCCTTGCCAGATCTTCTGATTGATACAGTTTTTCATGTATTATAGCCATAGATTTTACACGATTTTGACTTTCCTTGTAAATATCAAGCATCTCTTCATCATTAATATAACGAGATTGGAGATTTAAAAGACTGCTTATTATCTGTAAATTATTTTTAACCCTATGATGGATTTCTTTTAAAAGTATTTCTTTTTCTTCAAGAGATTTTTTAAGCTTATTCTCTATTCGTTCGCGTTCATCCATTTCAGCACGTAAATCGTCATTAACTCGAGATAATGCTTTTGTTCTTTCAAGAACTTGCTGTTCTAACTCAAAATGTGCTTTTCGAAGTGCATTCTGTGCTTTTTCACGTTCAATTTTTTCATGACATTCCTTTAATGCCCTTTGAATCGCAGGTACTAACTTAGAAAGGTTATTCTTAAATATATAGTCAGTAGCACCTTCTTTAAGTGCATTTACTGCAAATTCTTCACCTATTTTTCCACTTACAAATAAAAAAGGAATATAAGGACATTCTTCATTTGCAATTTTTAAGGCTGAAAGACCGTCGAATTTAGGAAGGGAGTGATCAGCAAGAATTAAATCAGGTCTTAATTCTTCAAGCTCACTTACAAAACTTTCTTTAGTTTCAACTCGTTTTGATAAAAATTTTATTCCTTCACGACGCAGTTCATACTCAATTAATTCTGCATCGAAGGCAACGTCCTCCAGAATCAGGATTTTAAGTTCTTCTTTCATGTTACTCTCTCTTATTCGGGCGGATTATTAAGTAACATCCAGTATAATCCCAGTGTTGAAACAGCTTCTGTAAATTCATCAAATTCAACGGGTTTACTAACGTAACTATTTACCCCAAGTTCATAACTTTCTACAATATCCCTATCTTCTTTAGAGGAGGTAAGAACAACAACAGGAATCATTTTAGTCCTTTCATCCGCTTTAATAGCCTGAAGAACTTCTAAACCATCCACTTTAGGCATTCTCAAATCAAGTAATATTAACCTTGGAAGTCCTTTTTCTACATCCCTTTCAGAATATTCGCCTTCGCCAAATATAAAATCCAAAGCTTCAGCACCATCTTTAGCCCATACCAACTTATTGGCAAGATTTTTCCTCTTCAATGCTCGGATTGTAAGTTCAGCATCCGTTTCATTATCCTCTACAAGAAGGATTTCAACTTCATTTAAATTCATTTAATATCTCCTTAACTAATTTAATCTTAAATTATTCCATTTTAGCAGGCAAGGTAAAATAAATAATTGCTCCCTTATCGATTTCTCCTTCTGCCCAGACACACCCTCCATGCCTTCTGATAATACGTTGAACAATAGAAAGTCCTACACCAGTTCCTTCAAATTCATCAGTGCCGTGTAATCTCTGAAAAAGACCAAAAAGTTTATGTATATATTTCATATCAAAACCAGCCCCATTATCTTTAACATAATAGACGTTTTCATCCTTTCCTTCTTCAGAACCCACTTCAATAATCGCTTTTTCCCTAATTCTTGTAAATTTTATGGAATTAGAAATAAGATTAGTAAAAACCTGATTAATTAGCGTCCTATCGCCATAAGCTGGTGGAAGAGAGTTAATTTCTAATTGAACATCTCTATCTCCAATGGATGGTTTCAATTCTTCAAATATATTTTTTACAAGTGATTCCATGTCTATAGGAGATATTCTCATTTCCTGACGACCTGCACGGGACAAAAGAAGAATATCATCAATTAACTGGCCCATTTTCCCAGTATTTTCCCGGACAACATTTAAAAGTCTTTTGCCTTCATCATCAAGTTTGTCCTCATAGTCCTCTAGTACAATACGGGAAAAACCATCTATTGCTCTAAGAGGGACTCTTAGATCATGCGAAACAGAATATGCAAATGCCTCTAATTCTTTATTAGCATCTTCAAGTTTTTCACTTTCTTTTTTCAAATTTTCGTTCATTTCATTGAGAATTCTAACTTTCTCAATTCGCTCCCCCAAAAATGCGATTACAATAGCTATAAACATGATCATAACCAGTTGATAATAGGCATCAGAAATTGAGGCTCCAAAACGCTGGTAAAAAAGCTGAATAAATATTAATATAGCTGCCAAAAATATCGGTGCAAACCATGTCCTTTTTCTTCCCAATATGGATTTTGAAATAACTGACATTATATCTCCCTTATTTAATATAACTTCAAAAAAAGTATATTCCATTACGTATTATTAAATATATGCTTCGTTAAGCAAAAAAAGATTAAAAGTAAGCAAGTAATACAAAAAAATAAATTTTTGAGTAGTGATAAAACATTATAAATTAAATTAATTCGATTATCAACTACTAAAAGCCAATTTTCATTTTATTATACTTTCAGTCTAACATCAGTGCCTGCTACTTCATCCAGATATCTTAATTTTGAATTTCCAGCCACATAATCCACAATGATATCTAAAATTAATGGAATTCCCAAAATCTTAGATAGATTTCTTATAAAAGCTTTCTGGTAATTCATTTCACCTTCATCTACAACAACTTCAATTTTCATCACATTTTTACCCAGAGTTGTACCTAATTTCCCTTCAAAGTAAGTGAAATAAGCCATAACAATTACTGCTGTCAAAATAAGCCAGTAATTCAAAATTCCGAATATATTAGCTGCAGCAATTAAAGGATATATAATAGCACTGAAGACCCATATAATAAGTATTACAACTAAAAAATCTATTATTAAAGCTGCAAAACGTTTGCCCCATAAATTCTGCATTTTGTTACCCCTCATATCTTATAATATTAATTCATTTATTCTTAAGCTATAAATAATTTCCTCAAAAAATTTGAGAACTAAAATCAGATTCCAAATTTAAAAAAAAGTAGATTTAGCAGACTCTTGGTACAGGATCTGCTATTGGGGCTTCAAGAATTCTTTTTCCACCAAGTGAAGTCTCAATAATTACATGCTTATCATCTGTAACTTCACCAATGATCTGAGCATCTTTACCATACTTGGTATTTCTTATAGCCTCAAGGATTTCTTCAGCCTTATCAGCTTCAACACCCATTACTACCTTACCTTCGTTTGCAACTTCATAAGGGTCAATTCCAAGCATCTCAGATGCTGCTATAACCTGTTCTTTAACTGGAATTTTATCCTCATAAACCATCATCCCAACGCCAGATTTGGATGCAAGTTCGTTTAAAGCGTTTGCAATTCCTCCTCTTGTTGGATCTTTCATTGCTTTAACTCCACCAATTTCTAAAGCTTTTTCAATCATTTCCCAAACTGGTGCAACATCTGATTTTAGATCAGTTTCAAATCCAAAACCTTCACGGTATGACATGAGTGCAATACCGTGATCTCCAACACTTCCAGTTAATATAATTTTATTTCCAACTTCAAGGGAAGCATCACTTGTAATTTCGCCTTTTTTAGCTATTCCAATTCCAGTTGTGGAAATAACTATTTTATCAAGCTTATCTTTTTCCATGACCTTTGTATCCCCAGTTACAAGTGCCACATCTGCCTCAGTACAGGCTTCACCCATTGATTTTATGATTTTTTCGAATTCTTCACTTGTAAATCCTTCACTTATGACCATTGCATTTGCAATTGCAAGAGGTTTTGCCCCCATTACAGATACATCATTTACAGTTCCTGTAATCGATAATTTTCCAATGTCTCCTCCAGGGAAAAAGATTGGATCAACTGTGTGGCTATCTGTACTGATTACAATTTCATATTCGCCAAAGGGAATTGTTGCGCCATCATCAAGTTCTCCAAGTCCAATTCCGCCATTGACATTCTTGTTTTTAATGTTGCTCAGTATAATATCTGATATTAAGCCCTGCATTATTTCTCCGCCAGCGCCGTGTGCCATGCTAATTTTCATAAGTTCACCCTTTGTTTTTGTTAATTATGTATTCCTTTTTAAGCTTAATCTTAAATCAAGTCCTTGTTGGGATTTTAATGAAGAAATTAAAATCCATTAATAATAAATAGCATACTAAAATATATATGACTTGTTATATCTTACAGTTTAAAATATTTATTTTAATTAATGTGAGTTGAACTTTTAATATTTAAATATATTTCCTGAATATGTTAGATATTTTAAGTGGTTTTAATTCCAAAAAAATATTATTCAAACATAAGCACATAAAATGAAATAAAAAGTCCAATATTAGCTTTATTTGTGAATTTATAATAGTATATTCTATATATTTTTCTTAGAGTTTCAGTATTTGAACTTGGCCATTTTTCAAAAGGCGCTGAATTTACATTAACCATTTATAACATAAAACATAATTATTTTAATCAGTAGCATCCAGTCTGCTACTCAAAGATGTATCGAAACATATTTAAATATATTCAGAGAAATATCTTGAAGTAGTTAATTTAAGGGATAGCTATAAATAAAGCGTCCTAGAATTAATATAATATACAACTATTCTAAAATAGTGCTTTTTTGAGAATAAAATATTCTTTAAACTGAATAAATTCTACTTAAATATATTCTCAATTACAAAATCAATCATAATAAAATAGAGTTGAAGAAATTCATAGAATTTCTGAACAAAAAAAATAGAAAATTTTTTGAGGTGAATATAATGGCAATTTGGCAAGGAAAATCACTAAGAACACCAAGTGGAGCACGTGGTAAACTCAATAAAAACAAAAGGAAAGCTGAACTTGGAAAAGAAGCAGCAGAAACTAAAATAGGAGACAGAAAAGTCAAAAAAATCAGAACCAAAGGCGGAAATGAAAAAATCAGGCTCACAAACGAAAATAAAATCAACGTAGTAAACCCTGAAACAAACAAAGTAGAAATTGCAGAAATTTTAAACGTTGTTGAAAACAGCGCAAACACTCACTTTGTACGTAGGAATGTTATAACAAAAGGTGCAGTAATTGAAACCAGTGCAGGAAAAGTCAAAGTTACCTCAAGACCTGGTCAGCACGGTGTTATAAACGGCGTATTAATTGAATAACTCAATTAATACCATTTATTTTAATATTTATTTTAATTATATTTGGTGTATCTATTGAACGAAGAAATTTTAGAAAACGCTCAAAAGTTCCTTCAAGTGGTAAATAGAGATTTACCTGAAGGTATGGAACTTGAATATGAAGGATTTTTCAAAAGAGGCTTTTTTGTCACTAAGAAAAGATATGCTCTTATTGAAGAAGATAACACCATAATTGTAAAAGGTTTAGAACTTGTAAGAAGAGACTGGGCACCAATAACTAAAAAAACCCAGCAAAAAGTTCTCGGCGCTATTCTAGAAGAAGCATCACCTAAAAAAGCAGCTGAAATTATTAAGAATGTCATTGAAGACATTAAAAAGGGGAATGTGGAATTAGAAGATTTAGTAATTCATACACAACTTACTAAAGGCCCCTATGAATATACTCAAATGGCACCGCATGTTTTAGCCGCAAGAAAATCCATAAAAAAAGGAAGAGACGTAGGAAGAGGCTCTATCATAAGATATGTTGTAGTAAAGGGAAGAGAACCTATAAGCAAACGAGCTGAACCTATAGAAGATGTGGATGTTTCAAAATACGATCCTAATTATTATATAGAAAATCAGGTGCTTCCAGCCGTTGGAAGGATAATAGAAGCACTAGGATACTCAGAAGAAGAAATATTGCACAAAGAGAAGCAGAGCAGCCTTGATGCATTTTTCTAAGTTTATTTTTAATAAAAAATTATAACTCCTTTTTAAATTTAAAAATTATATATTTTAAGATATTTTAAGAGATTTTAAAAGAATTTAATAAATATAAATAGATTTAAAAGTTTAAAATTAAATTTATTTCATTTTTCCTTAAGTATATATTAGTTGTAATTACAAGTATATTCATTGTAATTATGCAGGTGTTTAATAATGATAAAAGCAGTTTTTTTTGATATAGATGACACTTTATATGATACTTCTGGTTTTGCAAAGCTTGCAAGGAGGGCTGCACTTAATGTTATGGTAGATGCGGGTTTGCCTCTTTCAACTGACGAAGCGTATAAAATTTTAAGGGAAATAATTGATGAATATGGCTCAAACTATGATAAGCATTTCAACGTCTTAACTAAAAGGATCTTTGGGGAAGAAAAGCCACTTCTTATTGCACTTGGAATGATTACTTATCACAACGTTAAATTTGCGCTTTTAAGGTTGTTTCCACAAACAACAGCCACTTTAATTTATCTGAAAAAACAAGGTTATGATTTAGGAGTAATATCAAATGGAATTACCATTAAACAATGGGAAAAATTGATAAGACTTGATTTACATCACTTTTTTGATCATGTTATAACCTCCGAAGAAGCAGGTGCAGAGAAGCCAGATAAACATATTTTTGAATGTGCCCTTGAAAAAATGGGATATGACGCAGAAAAATGCGTAATGATCGGCAATAAATTTAATGAAGACATATTAGGCGCTGTAAATGTTGGAATGTCTGCAATACTTGTTAATTCTGAATTAAAAGAGTCTGAAAAAGAATACATTAAAGAAAAAGGCATAAATATAGATGTAATGTCTCACATAGGGGAACTTAAAGATATTCTTTAATTATTAAAAATCAGGAACGCGCTAAAATGCACATTAAATACCTTAAAAGTTTATAAAATAGTGACAATAATATACACATAATTTTTCAGTTATTTTCAGGTGATTCAATGAATTATTATCATGATGATTTAATGGAAGAAATATTTGATATTCTTAAACAGCCAAAATGTATCGAAGACCTTAAACTCTCAGCGAACTTCGTTAAAAATTTAATTTTAAAAATTATATCAAGCTATGGGAGTATTAAGACCAGTAGACTGAATGAAATAACCGGAATTCACTGGGACATTTTGGAAAAAAATCTCCGGGATCTGGAAGAAGATGGATTTTGTGCCCCTACAGGTGGAGGATTCTTATTTTCGAGTGTTGAATATACCGTGACAAAAAAAGGACATGAAAAAGCCAGGAGGGCACTCGAAGAAAACCCTTATATTGGTATGGCACCTGTTTCCTACGATGATTATTATAACATGATGGAAGCTCAATTAAAAGGGCGACATCCTATAATAATACCTGAAGAGGGCATCGAAGAAACTTTTGCAGATGTTGTTGGTGTAGAACACGCTAAAAGAGTACTTCTAGAATCATGTACCATAGGTAAAGGTATTTTTGTCTACGGACCCCCAGGAACAGGTAAAACATTTACAGTAAGTAAAATGTCTGATCTTTTACCTCCACTCGTAGTTCCTAAGTTCATAGAATTCGGTGGAGCAGTAGTCCAATTTTATGACCCTGATTTCCATAAAGCAACTCCTGAACAACCAGAAGATCCAAGATGGGTTAAAATACGTGCTCCTTTTGTGCTTACAGGAGCCGAACTTAGTTTAAATAAACTCGAAACTAACTATAATCCGGATAAAGGTGTCTATGAAACTTCACCAATAATAAAAGCAAACGGTGGAGTACTTTTAATAGACGACCTTGGAAGACAGCGTGATGACCATGAACTCCTTTTAAACAGGCTCATTGTACCTATGGAAAATAAACAGGATGTTATTTATGTAAGAGGAGTTCCAGTAGTTGTTCACAGTCATTTCATACCTGCTTTTTCCACTAACTTGGATATAAGTATAATGGATGAAGCTCACTTAAGGAGAGCTCCACTGCACATTTTACTTTCAAATCCTCCTCTTGATGAATTAGCTAAGGTTTTCAGAAAGAATTTAGATGATTTAGAAGAAACATGTAGTGAAGAAGCTGTAGAAAGATTTTTAAAGGTTTATACTCCTGTTTCTGATGGTGGAGAAGGTTTAATGCCAAGTTTCGCTCATGCAAGAGATTTAGCCCAAATTGCACAGGCAGTTCGCATAAACCGAAAAAAAGACAGCATAGATCTAGATATTATGGAAGAAACACTTGGAAAACATATTCTCATCTATCTTCAAAGAATAAATATCGATGTTGCAGATATTGAAAAAAAAGTGCGGTCATATCGTGTTAAAACAGATGATTTAGAAGCTGCAGCTAAAGCACTTGCTGACTACGGCGCATATGCAATATCACAGGAATCAGATGCTCTACTCTTAGACGTGGAAGAAACCATAACTCCTGTACAACTTGCAGATTATCTGCAGAAAAAAAATATTAATGTAGAAAAAGTTGATCTGATTACAGAGTCTGTAAGAGAACTGAGAAAAGCGCTTTTACAAAGCTAAACTTTTCCTCATTTATTTTTTAATTAAGATCAAAACTTATTTTTATTAATTTAAACTTACTAACTATTAATTAGATTAATTTCTAAATTTAATAATAGCAAAATGAATTTCACAGTTTATTTATAGCCCTTTAAAACTGAATAGTACTTTCTTTTAAAGATTAGATTATATTATACTACCATAATAAAAAAATAAAGGTCTAAGTCAATGGATATTGAAACAATCGGACTAATTGCAAGCATTACAACCATAATAATGTTTATAAGCCCAGTAGATCAGATCAGAGATATTATAAAAGATAAAACATCCCATGGAGTTTCTCCAATCATATATGGGATGATGATAATAAACGGTATATTCTGGGTTACTTATGGTTTTGGAATAAACAATTCATTTATTATAGTTCCAAATGCAGTAGGAGCGGTTCTAGGATCTGCAACACTATTCATAATATACAAATACCGATCTCCTAAAGAATAGCGAATTTACTCTCTAATTAATACTTGAAAAGTTATTTTATCGTTATTATTAATTAAAACTGATTTTTAAATATATATCCCTTAAAAAGTAATGGATTTAGTTTAAGTGTTAAAAAAGGATTTGAAAAGTTAGTTTTATAATAATTAAATTAATTTTTAAATTTTGTAACTACCTAAAAATAATAGAATAACTGGAAAAAAACAAAGCTTAATCCAGTATAACTGGCAAATCTCTTAACCAGCCAATATCGCTCTTATAAAGCATTCTTATATCTTTAATACCGAGCCTTAACATTGCAAGCCTTTCGATCCCAATACCAAATGCTGCAACAGGTGTTTCAACACCCAGAGGTTCTAAAACTTCTGGACGGAACATTCCTGATCCTCCCAGTTCTATCCAGGTTTTTTTATCTGGAAGATAAATTTCAGACTCAACAGATAGATATGTATAAGGGAAATATGCTGGCCTAAACCTGGCTTTAAATCCCAATTTACGGTAAAATTCCTTTAAATATCCAAGTAAGTTTTTAAAGGTGAGATCTTCCGCAGCCACAATTCCTTCAACCTGATGGAACTCAGGAAGGTGTTTGTAAGTTATGGTTTCTCTTCTAAAGACCCTTCCAACTGAAAACATCTTGAGGGGGGGTTCGTGCTCTGCTAAATATCTTGTAGATAAACAGGTTGTGTGGGTCCTGAGCA